>CAZDNQ010000006.1:0-26298 GCA_964506605.1 uncultured Victivallis sp.
GGAAGTAATAGGTGTCCCGGGATTCGCGTCCGCGGGTGCGGTAGTCCTTGAGTTCGCCTTTGTCGAGGTTTGCATAGAACTCGCCTGGCTTGCCGTCAGGTATCCCGTGGGCGTTGAGATCTATGAAGAGCATCCCGTTGGAGGCCCAGCTTGCGGTCGCGTCAAGATTCGCACTCCGGACTCCCGCGCCGGGAACGAAAAGGACGGCGGGCAGACTTTTCGGTTTCGCGCCTATTGGACGGCCGAAATAGCCGACCGAAGGAGCGCCGATGCAATCGGCCTGGTATTCAAAAAGCTCCACCCCGGAACGGTTGGGAGGCAGAGGGACAGGCGTGAGTTTTGCATTGATGGGAACAGCCGCCAGCTCCTTCTTCTTCGCAGCCCAGAACGCATCGAAGTCGTCCGGCACCGGAAGACTCGCCTTGATATCAAGCGGATCCACTGCCGCTCCGGCGATGGCCGTAAACTTGTCCTTGTCGTGCTTGTAGACTACTTCACAGTGGAGGAATCCCGGCTCATTGAGAGACCCTGAGATCGAGGCTTTCCCGTCCTTCAGTTCTACGCTGCCCTTGTCGACCGGCGGGACCCCGTCCTTTGATATCGTCCACTCGACGGTTCCTTCCTTTGCAGGCTGCTTGTTCTGCTCCAGCATGATGCTGAAGGTCACCTTCTCACCCTTGTGATAAACCGCGTCAGGCCGGTCAGTGCTGACGGAAAGCACGTACTCCACCTGTGCCTTGCCGTCCCAGGACGACGCCGCAAAGAGGGGCAGTGAACTCGACAAGATGAAGCTGAAAGCCAAAACTTTTGATAATTTCATGCTGACAAATAATCCTTTCTATAAATTAGAATTCAAAAATCAATTCTTATATGCGTACCACAGCTTGTCTATCTCCGCCTGGGAGATATAGGCCTTGTCGACAAGAGGGCGTTTCATGTTTTCGCCGTGTCCGTCGTAGAAGATTATATTTGCTCCGTTCCTGTGGCGGTACGCTATCTGGTCGTTGGGATTGGGATATTTTTCCCCGGTGTAGCCGGATGAGCCAGCGACGCGGATGGAAGGCGACAGTGAATCGGCCCACGCCATCTTGCTGCCCGGATTTTTGACTTTCATGACGCTGTATACGACAAATGCAGGAACAGGGGCCGTCGCCGAATACAGGAACATGTCGCCAAAGGTCCAGTCCATGTATTCGCTGTAGTTCATTCCATAGGAGCTGCGCATGTTCACGCTGCCATTGGGATTTACGTTGGATCGGGTATAGGAAGCATCCTCGCAGGTCATGTCGATCGGAGTTTCGGCATACCATACGGGTTTTGTTGGCTTGATCGAAAGGTATTGGCGCGTGATCTCGTCTTCGGCCCAGGTCCTTGTTGCCGGGGTGACTTTGTCAAACAGCGTGTATATGGGCAGGAACCATTCGTTGCAGTCGGAGGCGTAGACGAAGCTTGCCAGTTGCATCTGCCTGAGCTTTGAAAGGCAGGAAATCTGGTGCGCAGTCAGCTTCGCCTCCTTCAGCGCCGGCAGAAGCAAAGCCGCCAGGATTGCGATGATCGCAATTACGACCAACAGCTCAATGAGCGTAAACTCTCTTGAGCTTGCCTTCGCTTCATGCTTACGCATGCTAGCTACAGCTGGCACAGCGAGCAATTCGATCAGGGTGAATAAGTTCACATGTTTTTTATTTTTTGCAGCAAAAAATAAAAAATGGCCGGATTCTGTCATATTCTCCCCTCCATGTTCAATTCTTGTATGCGTACCAAAGCTTGTCTATCTCCTGCGTGGACAGGTTGTTCTTGTCGATCTGGTTCCGTTTCAGATTGTCGCCGTGCCCGTCGTAGAATGCGATGTTCGCGCCGTTGCGGTGCCGGTATGCGATCTGATCGTTCGGCGACGGATACTGTTCTCCGACATATCCTGAGGAGCCGGCCGACCGGATGGAAGGCGACAGCGAATCGGCCCAGGCCATCTTCACGCTTGGATTCTTCACCTTTGAAACCTTGTACACCACAAAAGTCGGATAGTTTGTCGCCGCATACAGCCAGGGATCCGGAAAGGAAGGATCCATGAATTCAGTATAGTTCATCCCATAGGAACTGCGTATGTTGACGCTCCCGTTCGGATTTGGAAGTGACCGCGTATAAGTGGCGTCCTCGCAGGTCATGTCGCCCGGCACTTCAGCATAATAAACCGTCTTGTATGGTTTGAGTGACAGGTACTGGCGCGTGTTCTCGTCTTCGGCCCAGGTGGTCGTGCCTGTCCCCGGCGGGGTCTTGTTGAAGTATGTATATATCGGAAGGAACCATTCGTTGAAGTCCGAGGCGTACATGAAGCTCGCTGCCTTCATCTGCCTGATCTTCGAGAGGCATGACGTCTGGTGCGCAGTCTTCTTCGCCTCCTTCAATGCCGGCAGAAGAAGAGCCGCCAGGATCGAGATGATCGCGATTACGACGAGCAGCTCGATCAGCGTAAACACCGATACAGGATGCATCCGGAATCTTGGATCTTGCATCGTATTTCCTCTTTTCAGAACCATGTGCGCTCCCTTTCGATTTTCAGAAGCAGTTCGCCGACGTCCTGTATCTTGTCGGCGGCCTCTGCAGGCTCCAGGCGTCCCGCCATGCAGTCGTCGAAGCATTCCCTCATCAGGGCGTTGAGGCCGAACCTGACAGGATGCGACGAGAAGGATCTTCCGGAACGGAATGCGTCGACGAATATCTTCCACTCCTTCTTCTCCTCCTGCCTGCCGAACACATCCTTGTTCACGGAAAGAACTGGGAAGGCATCGACAAGGCGGGACTGCGATCCGGCATCGCAAATCAAGTGTTTTATGAACGCCCATGCAAGATCCGCTCCCTCCGGCTCCGTTCCGGGCACTATCCCGAGGCAGTTCTTGAAAATCTGCGAGCAGGATTGCCCTCCCTTCCTGACAGGTGGAACCGGACTGAGGGCAAGATCGTCCCATATTCCATTTCCATAGTGGCAAATCATCCAAGTGCCTATCTCGCAGCTAAATAAGGTCTTCCTCCTGGTTATTGGATGGGGGCCGGGAGCAATCACCTTGAAGTTCCTTGGAACATCATGGAGCTTCCGGAAGAATCCGAGCCACTCTCCTCCGGCATTGAATTTCAATTTCAGACCTGATGAAGTCTCCTCGAGATAATCAGCGCCATTTGAAGATGCAAGGTAATATGACATCGGAAGGACATGCCTTAGCCCGTCGGAAAATTCAGTAGGATGCTTCTTCCCGTCCTTTGAACATTTCACCGCCCAGGCCACCACCTCGTCCCATGACTTCGGTCCGGAATCCGCATCCAGCCCAAGCTGTTCAGCGAACCTGCGGTTGAAGCAGAACACATTCGCGCTGAAGTTGAACGGCACCGCAGTACATTTCATCCTGCCGTCCAGCCCCCTGTGCCAGTCGCAGAACGAGGCCTCAATCTTCGAACATGCATCGTAGAAACCGGGAAGTTCGTCGAGGCTCGCAAACGCACCGAGATTGGAGAGGCGTCCGATATACGGCCAGAGGACGATCTTTGTTCCAGCCCCCTGGATGTTGGAGACGACATTCTCGTCTATGTCCATGAATTCGATTCGTGACTTCCTCTCCTTTCCAAGGAATATCTCCGCTTCGTGCTCGAGGTGCCGCCTGATCTCGGGAGGAGTGGATGCCTTCACTATCATGAAGGTGACCTTCGGGAATTTTGCACCATCCGCCAGGAAAGTCCCACGTCCGACATGCCTTGTGACGATTCCCTTGTTCCGCAGGGAGTCCAGCGCCTTCTTCGCGGTCATTCTGCTGACACCGCAGATCTCGCAGAGCTCCCTCTCGCTGGGCAGCCTGCCGTCGGAGCATCTTGCGATCTCCACCGCCCTGCGCGCTGTCTCATTGTACTTAAATTTCATAATATATCCATTTATATATCCATTATCTTATCTAAAAATCCAGATATGTCAAGCAATATTTAATTAATATATCCATTTTATATACCATTTAAAAAGTACAGAAAATACGCCTGGCTGCGAAGTTCGCAGGCTGCACTGAAGAACTAAGGACTGGAAGCTCAGTCCAGTTTTCTAAGGACAAGCAGGCATATGCTCCTGCCGGGAAAGACTGTTTTTAAGGCTGATGATAGATTGACGGCCTCCTCGGGAATCTCGCTGATTCCCTTTCCGTCATCATTGAGCAGATATTTCCTAAGCGAATATTTTCCTGCGGCTCCACTGAAGGAGAGAGCAGCGGAATATTCTCTTACAAAAGGTGCGTCCGCAGAGAGGATTATTGAATAACCCTTTCCATCCTCATGGAGGCATGACAGCGATGAAATCCTCTGATCCCCCGAACTCGACGGTAGCACTGTTCCGCTCTTGAACTGTCCGAGCGAGGCATGCATCCTGAAAGAATGGTAGCTCGGACGCGGACAAGGCTTCCCCGCGTCATCACCAATGAGGCCAAGGGATCCGTTCATGGAGAAAAACACCGCCCTGTCGACTGAATTATCAATAATGCTTTTAAGGATTCCACTCACATAAAGCGCGCCAGTAAAATTGAACAGTGACGAGCAGTCGCCGTCGCCGGCTGAAATATTGTATTCCGACAAGGTAATTGTATTGCCGCCTGCGCCATGCTCCTCCATTGCCTTCCTCGCGTCCTTCACGTAGCGCCCGATGTCCCATTCACCGTAGCAGTGGAATGAAAAGTCATTGAACTCCCCGCGGCAGTTCTCCATGAACTCGTCCTTCCATTCAAGCTTGTTGTCCGGCCATGCCTTCTCATATAGGTTCGACAGTGCTGGCGCGGAAATACTGATCGACGGATCAGCCTCCTTCATCGCTTTCGTGGACAGTTTGAACAGCTCGATGTATTCCTGCATCGTCCCTCTGATCCAGTACCTTGTCCAGTCGTCAGGCTCGTTCCCGAACTCCCACATCCTTACATTGAATTTCTTCTCCACATTGAAATGACTGACCATCCCGCCGAAAATTTCGGCAAGCTTCGCCATGTCCTTCGGCGGTGCGCGGTGCGTTATCCACAATCCCTTATGGTTCGGACTTTCACGCTTTGTCGAAAGCCAGGGCGGACAGTATCCACCAAGCACCGGCTGAAGTCCGATATTCAACTCGGCCAGCCCTTCCAAAAGCACATCCGCCTTGGAATAGTCGCATTTGGAAGTTTCGGACGGACATATCGGATCGTCTCCCGGGGCATATGCCTCGTAGAGATGCCAGAGCATTATCCTAAGGAACGACACGCCGCTCTTCTGAAGCAGATCCCTGAAATCCGGATCATGCTTAGGATTGTTCTGCCATTCATTGCGCATGCCTTCGCGCTTGATCCCGTAGCCGACAATACCCAGCTGTGCGCCGAAGACATCCGGATTTATCCTCGGACCTGTCCCAGCCGCGTCCACGGCAACCGCCACCTCCCGGCTCTCCGATTCCGCAACCGCTGCAGGCTGATCAAACGTCATCTTGAAATCGAATTCAAGCACATCGCCTTTCTTGAGATCTGCGCCCGGAATGCGGGGAGCGCCCACCTGCATTTTGAAATGCTGCCCTGTGATCTCGAAGTTGAAGAAGAAATCCCCGCTTATGCGTAAGCCGGCGCCGGGACAGCCATATAGGTTTTTCACTGTGACCAAACGGGCGACGCCGCTTATGAAAGTATTATATTTTCCGTCCTGTATCTTCTCTTTTGGAGCTGTCACCGTCTTTTTCGATCCATCTGCGAATTCCACGGCAATCTCGCTTCCTGCGAAAGCCTGCCACGTCGGTTCCAGCTCGAGCGTGATCCTCTGGCATTTCGGGATCTCGCTGAAGACATCAACCCTGTACTTGAAACTGATCGAGTCCGGAGAATATGTCGTCTCCGAGCTGAAGGATGCCATCCCATTCTTTCCAGACAGCTTCTCCTCCACCACGCCATCCTTGCCTTCTGAAACCGAGAAAGGAGGCTTCCAAAGCACTGACTGGTCCAGGAGCCTCTCCCATTTTCCTCCTCTCAGGACAAAGAAACCCTTGTCGAAGAGCGGGGCCGAACTGGAGGCCGTCATCAGATCCGCTGAAAAGGAATGCGTGTTCTGCAGAAGGACGGACCGGTATGATTTTGTCTCGATGACCGAGATGCTTCCGTCCTCGCGGCCCGAAAGCGCAACCGGGGAGACATTATCTCCCGCTTCCAGGTTCTGAACACCGGCAGATGCTGAGAACAGAACTGCGAGCAAGAGAAATCTTTTCATTCTCAAAATGACCTTTCACTTTATTCCGTAGACGTTGTTGCCGCCGATCCAGACGGTCCAGGCGGCGTTCTGCGTAACCGGATCTACTGCCTTGAGCGCGGCCCCCTTGTCCATTGATTCGGCATGTCCGTCGAAGAAACAGGCCCCGGCCTTCCTGTGATGCCTTAGGGCGATGCCCTTACCCCAGAGATCGGGGCGCGTTGCGATGATCCAGGTCTGGGCCTGGCCGGACGAGTCATAGGAGTCGGCTATGAAGAACCGTTCCGACGGCCTTGTCATCACTGTTATGAAATCATATGACTCGTATGGAGCCGTGAGCTTCACCCTCCATGGCGCGACAGCGGGATTTTCATCCAGAACACCGTACATGTTCATATACTTCGGAGAGGCCTTGTTGAAGAAGAAAGGAACTTCCGCGGGGCAGAGCGCGATATCGCCGTTCGGGAGATATCCCTCCTTCAGATACCTGTAGATCCAGCCCCTGTATGGCGACGGAGGGGTTGTGGAACCCTCACACATGTAGATGTTGCCGTCATAATCCGCCGAATACGAGACTGCAATAGTTATTCCCTGCTTGAGATTGTTCATGCACTGGATTCCGATCGCGCTCTGCTTGGCCTCCTTCAGCGCCGGCAGGAGCATGGCCGCGAGGATTGCGATGATCGCAATGACCACGAGCAGCTCGATAAGGGTGAAGCGAGCTGCTCTCGCCGTCGCTCCCCGCAGCCGCGGGGCAGCTATGGCGGGCACAGCCACGAGCAGTTCGATCAATGTGAATAGACATCTTGCCTGGGTTTTCATCTTCGCCCTTTAATTTTATCGGACAATGTAGGTTCCGTTAAGTTTAACAAAGACATAGCTGGTACCAGATCCCCATACCTCCGACTTGTTGCCAAGTGGTTCGGCATGTCCGTCCCAGAAAACCGCATTCGCCTTGCTGCTGTGGCGCATCGCCACGCCTGCATGCCACAGATCCGGACGGTTTCCAGGCAGCCAGTACTGGGACATGTTGTCGGTGTTGAAGCTGTCTGTCAGAAACCAGCGTGTTGACGGCGAAGCGATTTTATTCATCACCCTGTAGGTGTCCGGAGGAGTTGTAAGCCTTACTCGGTCGGCCGTAGCAGTGTCCTCCGAACCGTATACCTCACCCCATGCGGGGCTGGTCTTGTTGAATCCATAGGGTTTCTCAGTAGGGCAGACAAGTCCATCGCTTGCAGGAAGATAGGATCCTGTCTGCACCAGCGGATATGCCCAGGAACGCCAGCGTGGATTGTTGCCCGCCCCATAGTCTCCGCCGCCGATATAGACATGATCATTATAGTCGACCGAATATGATATGGCGCCAAGGAAGTTCTGCTTGAGGTTGTTTATGCAGGACATAGACAGCGCGGACTCCTTCGCATTCTTCAGGGCCGGAAGCAGCATGGCCGCGAGGATTGCGATGATCGCAATTACGACGAGTAATTCAATTAATGTGAATACAGACGACAGATGACAGACGACCGGCGACTTGTTTGCACATCCAGCATCAGGCATCCTGGATCTTGTATCAGATTTTCCCATCAGGAATCTCCTTCCATTTCAATACAGCGTCTGTTTCGCGCCCCTGCTGGCGATTTCCTGCTGGGGCATCCATTCCACGTGAGCGTCGCAATATCCGATCACCGCCCCGTTGCTGTGCCTTATCCTGTACAAGGCATAGCAGGTCGGAGGAGGCTGTGAAAACTCCCAGTATCCCTCCAGCGAATACCTTTTGGCATCCGCTATGAGCAGTTTCTCGCTTGGCCTGGTGACAAGGACGGAATTCGGATACACCCTGTACTGCACCGTATAGTCGGGATCCACCGGCGGGATGTTCCTCGACATCCCTATGCCAAGCTGGATATTGTTCCCCATGTCGTCGGCGTTCACGCCTGCATTTGCCGACGGACAGACGAAAACCGTCGGTGTCAGTTTCGCCGGACGCACCCCCGGCACCCACTGGTAGCCCAGGTATGGGCACAGCAGGACGAACCATTGTCCCGGCCACGGATTGTTCCCGCCCCAGCTTGAATCATCGGTAAGCGCCGGGTAGAAGTTGTTGTAGTCCTGGGCATACATCGAGAACGCCACGAGGATCTGCTTCTGCTGTGACGCACAGTTGATCTGCTTGGCCATCTCCTTTGTGTGCGCCAGCGCCGGGAGGAGGAGGGATGCGAGGATTGCGATGATCGCAATCACGACCAGAAGCTCAATCAGCGTGAACGCTGTTGAGCGCTTCACCCTGCGGGCTACGCCTTGGCACGCAAGCAATTCAATTAATGTGAATACGGACCTTTCGACTATGCTCAGGGCAGGCGACTTGTTTTTGCATCCGGCATCATGTATCCTGGATCCTTCATCAGCATCTTTTGGATTTAAATCGAAAATCGAAAATCGGAAATTGGAAATATTCGTGCCTGTCATTTTCCCGCCCTCCCCTTCTTGGGCCGAGGAACCAAAATCCGCGCGCCGCACGACTCCCTTATCACCAGGGACGACTGGAGTATCTTGATCCTGACAGCCGGATTCAGCGAACCAATGTTCCCCATGAGCATTTCAGCGGCGGACTCAGCCATCTCATCGAACGGCTGGTGCACTGCCGTAAGCGCCGGAGATCCTATCTTCCTCATCCAGGGGAAATCGTCGTATATGACTATTGAGACATCCTGCGGAATCCTCCTGCCTTTTTCACGGAGGGCCTTGAGGACTCCGAGAGTCGCCACATCACCATGGATTATTATCGCATCAAGGTCCGGCTTTGATTTCAGGGCGTCCATGGCAGTCCTGTACCCTTCCTCCTCGGACCACGGGACAAGGAACTTGACAGATGACTCATCGAACTTCAATCCCCTGCCGGAGAAGGCCATGCTTATTCCATCAAGCCTGTCGCGCCCTGTGCTTTCGGCGCCCGCACCGCTGAAAAACATGATTTTCCTCCTGCCCAGCGAAAGCAGATGCTCGGCCGCCATCCTGCCGCCGGCCTTGTTGTCGATGTCGACATAGGAATAGCTGCCAGCCCCCGGCACCGGCGGAGGTCCGATCGCAACCACTGAATATCCCCTGTTCATAAGCCATTCATAGCTTTCGGGGAATTTTTTGTCGGTCGCTATTATTATCCCCTTGGAGCTAGGAGCCATCCCGGGATGCCTCCTTATGCAGTCCAGGAAGCTGTCATTCGAATCCACGGGCAGTATGGAAAGCCTGAATCCCAGCCTGCCGGATGCCCTGTTGAGCCCGTCAAGAAGCATGGCCACATACGGATCCTCTGAAATGCTTATCTGCCTGACGTTCTTGAATATCAGGCATATTGAATTCTTGTCGAGCGCGGTCCCGGAGTCCGTCGAGTTCGAGACGAAGGTGCCGGCGCCCTGGCGCCTCCGGATGAGATTCTCCTTTTCCAGCTCCTGCAGGGCGGAACGGATCGTGACCCTGCTGACGTCCATCATGCCGGCAAGTATCCTCTCCGTCGGAAGCTTCTCGTCCGGACGGAGCTCTCCGACGACAATCCGCCTCTTGAGCTCCTCAGCGATCCGCCTGTACTCCTTCTGTCTTTCGCAAATCATCCGGACTCCATTTTTATGATAATACCATTAATAATACCAATTTATTACAATGTCAAGCAATCCTTTATATATTTTTCACATAATTAACACTTGATTTTTATTATTCAATTGGCATAATATTGGTCATACCATTAATACATACCAGGGAGACAAACATGAGGTTCAGCATATCTGCAAAGGCTTTTACAAACCTAGTTTCAGCGTCCATCGTCTTTTTCCTGGCCGCCGGCGCCGCACATGGATTTTTCCAGATTGCGCCCGGTGACATAAAGCTTCCGTTCCTGCACCCCCTCTTCGGCAAAAACGCAGTCATACAGGCGGGAGCAAAGGTCCCAGTATGGGGCTGGACAAACGCCGGCGCGAACGTGCACGTGGAACTGAAGGACGGAAAAGGATCCGTCGTAGCAAAGGCTGACGCCACGGCATGGGCCGACGGGCTATGGAAGGCGTTCATAGGCCCGCTTGAGGCAGGCGGACCGTTCACATTGACAGCCGAAGGACCGTCCTCCGCAAAATCCGACAACGTGATGGCCGGCGAGGTCTGGCTCTGTTCCGGTCAGTCGAACATGAACTGGCCTCTTTCTGGAATCCCTTCCGGCAAGGATGAGATTGCAAAGGCCGACTTCCCGCTGCTGAGGACTTTCCTGATCCAGCCGCAGCTGTCGGTGAATCCCGAACTGTCTTTCCGCAGCGGTTCGTGGACAGTCTGCACCCTCGAGACCGCAAAGAACTTCTCGGCGGTCTCATTTTTCTTCGGCCGCGAACTCCAGCAGAAGCTGAACCGGCCCGTCGGAGTGATCAATTCCAGCTGGGGCGGGACTAACATCCAGGCATGGAGCTGCATCGACACTTTAAAGGATCTTCCGTTCAAAAACACTTTGATCGAGGAGTTCAACGTCGCCGAGAAGGAATCGAAGAATCCTAACCATGCCAGGGAATATGAGGAATCTCTCGAAAAATGGTTCCAGGAGAATGATCCCGGATCATCCGCTTCCGGATCCTGGGCCGCTGAAAACCTTGATCTGAAGGACTGGACAAAGATAAGCGTGCCTGTGGATCCGGCGAAGAGTTCAGTCCCGAACGGAGTCCTCTGGCTGCGCAGGACTTTTACTGTTCCGGAGGGCTGGACCGGCAAACAAGCCGAGATGTTGCTGGGTTGCCTTGATATCGCCGACTGGAACTTCGTGTATATAAACGGAAAGCAGATCGGCTCCTATTACAACCGCGAGATGAGCAATCTCTACAAGGTTCCAGCCGGAGTGCTTAAGACTGGAGAGAACACGATTGCGCGGCGGGTTGTCGGGTTCGGACATGCGGGATTCAAGGGTAAGGCAGAACATCTCTGGATCAGGCCGAAAGGCGCTCCCGACGCACAGACCGTGTCGCTTGCCGGAGACTGGTATTACCGCGAAGGAATCATAAAAGAGAAATTCAAGACTCCGATCCCCGCCGACACCAAGCCGCACCAGAATACGCCGGGCGTCCTGTTCAACGGCATGATCTCCCCTATCATTCCCGCTGTCTTCAAGGGATGCATCTGGTATCAGGGCGAGGCCAACGGAGCTCCGGGCGAAGGCGTCAGATACGCAACATACCTGAAGAACATGATCAGCGACTGGCGGAAGAGGTTCGGTTATGACTTCCCGTTCGGTATCATACAGCTTCCGAATTTCAATCCTGTCTCAAAGGTTCCAGTAGAGGACAGAGGATGGAACGGGTCATGGGTGGACGTGCGGGAATCGCAGCTGGAGGCGGCCAGGACGCTGCCGGACGTCGGCTGCATCGCAACGATCGATATAGGAGAGGCAGGCAACATCCATCCCGCGCGCAAGCTGGAGGTCGGTCAGCGCCTTGCAGGCTGGGCCATGAGCCAGGTATACGGGACAAAGGCGGAATTCAGCGGCCCGGTCTATGATTCCATGAAGATCGAAGGAGGCAATATCCGGATTTCATTCAAGCATGTCGGCGACGGTCTCATGTCAAAGGACGGTTCCTCCCTCAAATGGTTTGCAATATGCGGGGAGGACAAAAAATTCGTCTTCGCGCAGGCGAAGATCGACGGCGACACTGTAGTCGTCTCGTCGCCTGAGATCGCGAAACCTTTCGCTGTGAGATACGCCTGGGTCCAGAATCCGGACCCCGTCAACTTCTATAATAAAAACGGTTTACCCGCAGTCCCGTTCAAGACAGACAAATAACTTAAGTCACATCAAGGGCTGTCTTGCGATTTGATTGGATGGATACTTCATATATTTTAACTGGATGTTGCTCGAAAATGGGTAGCGCAGACATTCCTGTCTGCGTCTGTAAATGAAATTTGAGTACACAGACAGGAATGTCTGTGCTGCTTTCAATGCAGATTGAATTTAGCAACTGCTGTGAAAACATCAGCGACCGTCAAGGGGACAATATGAAGAACAACGATCAGATCGAGCAGGCAAAAATGTTCTGGAACCGCGTCGCACGCGACTGGGACATACAGGTCGGTGACGAAGGCGACAGCAACCGCATCCTCAATTCCGATCCGGTCCTCTGGAAGTTCGCGGGCAATGTCGAAGGGCTGGCAGTGCTTGACGCCGGATGCGGCACCGGCTACCTATCGCGCAAGCTGCACAAGAAGGGGGCGAAGGTCATAGGAGTCGATTTCTCATCGAAGATGATCGAAGTTGCGCGTTCAAAGGCCCAGGCCATAGACTTCCGCGTAGACTCATGTTCTGATCTGCGGACCGTGCCCGACGCCTCGGTCGACCTAGTGATCGCCAACTACGTGCTGATGGACACCCCGGACCTCGAAGGAGCAATGAAGTCGTTCAACAGGGTGCTGAAGACCGGGGGCTTCGTCATCGCCGTCTTCTCCCATCCATGTTTCCCGCAGGGCCAGGCCAGGGCCTCGGTCAACGAAGGCAGCATGCAGTACAACTGGAGCTTCCCATACTTCGACCAGAAGCAGTGCATCGATCCGCCCTGGGGCCACTTCAAATCCGAATTCATCTGGTTCCACAGGCCGCTGTCCGACTACTTCAAGGCCTTCAAGGCGGCAGGGTTCAGCCTGGTGGATTTCGAGGAGCCGAGGGTGACGGAAGCAAGACAGCATCTGGCGGAAAGCGCCAGCAAGCTCAAGAACAGCAAGCTGCGTCCGTATTCCGTGGCGTTCAAGCTCCAGAAGGTTTAGGAAGCATTATGAAAAACCTTTTGAAGAAGTTATGCTCAATGCTTGCGGGACCGGCGCAGACCGGCTCCGATTTCATCGAATACAGGATCCGGTGCGGAAAATGCAGCGAGATCGTGACGATCAGGATCTTCCCCGACCGCGACCTGAATCCGACCTACGAGGATGAAGGTCCGGCCTATATCCTGAAAAAGGAGGTCATGGACTCCAAATGCTTCCGGATGATCCGGATCGAGATATCCTACGACTCGTCCCGCCGCGAGATCGGCCGGGAGATCACCGGCGGCAGCTTCGTGGAATGACTGGGACGACCCGTATTTCATAGCTGTAAAGCTGTATTCATGTCCGTTATTTCTTTTTTCCAAAAGACTTCCCGTGTATTTTGTGTGTTTCGTGGCTAAACACTCTTTCTGTTTCGTCTGTGTGTTCTGTGGTCACCCATTCTCATCCACCTTTTTCTTGAATGTGCAATATTCCGTACTATGGTTGACTCCTCATATGGAATCATTCATAACAAGCCGGGAATCCTGGGATAAGTTCCGCAGGGAACTTGCCGGAAATGCGAAATCCGCAGATTACCTCTCCGTCGAAAGCGCGAAATGCATGAAGATCGGACGCATCAGCGTCGTGGACAACACAATGCCGAAGCATGGCGCAGCGCCGAACGACTACGTAAGCCAGGCCCCCTACTGGTGGCCTGATCCGGCAAAGCCTGATGGTCTTCCATATATCCGGCGCGACGGCGAGACCAACCCGGAGCATTACCAGTCCGACCGCGGCAGGCTCGAATGGCTCTACGACAGTGTAACCTGTCTCATCCTGAAATCATATTCCTCATCGTCCGATGACGAAGCCCGCCAGGCCGGCAGGCTTCTCCGCTGCTGGTTCCTGGATCCGGCAACCAGGATGAACCCGCACCTGAAACATGCTCAGTTCATTCCGGGGATCTGCGGGGGCCGAGGCATCGGCCTGATCGATACCAATGTATTCTGCGGGCTGC
Organism: uncultured Victivallis sp.; assembly: GCA_964506605.1. Lineage (GTDB taxonomy): Bacteria > Verrucomicrobiota > Lentisphaeria > Victivallales > GWF2-50-93 > GWF2-50-93. Next base: position 13,994 of record CAZDNQ010000006.1, read on the forward strand.
TTGACGCACTATGCCGTCTGCCTCATAATGACTGCTGGACCAAGGAAGATCTGGACGGATTCAGGAAATGGATGTCTGAATATCTCTACTGGTTCCTCGAAAGCGACCTTGGCCGCAAGGAGTGCGGGGAGCACAACAACCATGGCATGTGGTACGATGTCCAGACCGTATGTTTCGCGATGTTCTGCGGCAGGGATGACATCGCACGGCGCCAGATAGAGGAGTTCACCTTCAAACGCATCTCGTCCCAGATCGAACCCGACGGCAGGCAGCCGCACGAGCTTGCCAGGACACTGTCAATGTCATACTGCACCTTCAACCTCACTGGGATTGCGATACTCGCGCAGATCGCCAGGAGACTTGATATCGATCTGTGGAACTGGAAGACGTCGGACGGACGCGGCGTCCTTCAAGCAATCAGGTGGATGCTCCCTTATTATCTCGGCGAGAAGAAATGGGAGCACAAGCAGATCGACAAGTTCTCACTGCCGGCTGCGGCATATCTCCTGAGCCTGGCCTCGCAGGGCACCGGCGGGGAGGAATTCTCAGCCGCCGCAGACAAGCTGGCCGAACATCCATGGAACAGGATCTCCTCCTGGCGCACCGGCGTCCGCAAATTTCATTTCTCCTCCAAATAGATTCTCCTAATGTTTTTTAAAAGAATTTTTATTTTTCGGCTTGCATTTATTTTATTATTATAGTATATATTGCATAGAATATATACTAGAATATTTAATCTCAGGTCTAATTTATGAATATCTCCGCTATAAAATCCACGAACAAGAAGGCCCCGTATCTGGCGATAGCCGGACACCTCGAGGAGCAGATCAGATCCGGCGTATTGAAGCATGGGCAGAGGCTTCCTACGACCGTCGAATTCGCAAGACAGTTCAAGGTTACTGTAGCAACAATGCAGAAGAGCCTTGACAATCTCGCGGGACAGGGATTTCTCAAGCGGTCACAGCGGAACGGCACATTCATCAACGCAAGCCCGATGTCAAACAACATCGCCGTAGTGTTCGGATACAACCCGCTTGAGCATCCCAGCTTCTACTACCGCCAGCTCCTGAAAAGTTTTGGGGAGATCGGCGACAGGGAAGGATTGAACATCTCATGCCATTTCGCCCTTGGCGGCAGCGGATTCGAATCGCACTCGCGGATGCTGAGGGAGGACGCGCGCAACGGCCGCTACTCGTTCATGATCCCAATCGCTGGCAATCTTGAACTGATGAAGTGGATGGAGGGGCAGAAGGATGTGCCGTGGATATCACCGCCTGATTTCGATATAAGGTCCTCAGTGCACGATGGATTCACTCATCTCCTCGACAGGGGCTACAGAAAGATAACTTTCGTCTCGCTCTGCCTTCCTGCGGACAAGGCGGAGGACATTGTCGGACTTGAATATCAGGGCGCCTGGTCCGCCTTCGCCCGGAAAGGACTGCAGATGCCGGGGGACATGTTCAACTACTGGGGAGGAACTCCTGAAGATGGCTATGAACAGATGAAGAAACTACTGGCAGACGTGAAGAAGCGTCCGGAAGCCATCTACATAAACCATGATTTACTTACCAAGGGAGCTTTGAAGGCTGTCTCCGAGATGGGGCTGGGGATTCCTGAGGACATTGCCCTGATCACCCATGCGAACAAAGGGGACTCTTTCGAGGTCAGAATCCCCCTGACTAGGATGGAAGTTGATCCGTGCGAGGTGGCCGAATCCATAATCAGCTATGCGAAATCCATGAGGAAGGATACAGGAACAGAAGCGAAGCCGTTGAAGGATCCGGACCTTATAAGGGCCCGGCTTGTCACGGGGAAGTCCTGCGGGGAAAAATAGGAGGGGCTATGAATACAGGAAATATGTTCAACTGCCGGTTTTCAGATGTCGGTTTTCAAATTAAAAATCCCAAATTGAAAATTGAAAATTGTTTCACCCTCATAGAACTCTTAGTTGTTATCGCTATTATCGCGATACTCGCGGCCCTGCTCCTGCCTGCACTGGGGCAGGCAAAGGAATCCGGAAGGGCGACACTCTGCAAATCTAACATGAAGCAGGTGGGTCTTGCGTTTGGATTCTATTCCGACGAGAACAACGACTACATACCTCCGCTGGTGACAAGTCCCGACTTCGGGGTTGTCAGCGACTGGTCCACTGCAGTATGGTGGGACAAGGTCCGCATATGGGAGAAGATCTACAAGGAACCTTATTCCTGCAATGCTCCGGACTGGAAGAACTGGAGCTCGAGCATCTTCGCCTGCCAGTCCCTGCTGAACCAGAAACCGCCTGCCGACACCGGCATATCCTCGCATTTCGACATGAACTACTCATTCGACGACGGCAACGCCTATACGCCGCATAAGATCGCAAAGTGCAGGAACCCGTCCGCAACACTCCTCATTTGCGAAGGACAGGGCAGAGGCATAGTTTCAACGATTTTTTCAACCTCGGTCCTGCGCCCGCACAACCTGAATTCAAACTCATTGTACTTTGATTTCCATGTCGACCAGCTGAAGCTTGCCGACTTCCCCACCGACGGCAATGACATTTTCTGGAAAGGAAGATGACAATGAATTCAAAGCCCTCTCTGATTCCGGCGCTCCTTGCAGCTGCTCTGATTTGTTCGTATGTCTCAGCCGCTGAGGACGGATTGGCCGGATACTGGAAATTTGAAAATGCCTCGGAGGCTGGAAAGGACTTTTCCGGAAAAGGCAACAACGGAAGATCCGGCGCTGAAACTGAATGTGTCAAAGGGAAATTCGGATCTGCCATCGTCTTCAATGGAGATAAATCAAAAGTCGTGGAAGTCCCGGACAGCGAATCCCTGCATCTTGGAAAATCCGATTTTTCGGTCGAATGCTGGATCGCGCCTGACAACATGCAGATCGATGCCCCGGACAAGAGAAGGCGTCTTCTGAGCAAGAACGCAGGGAAGTCCTGGTTGGTGGTGGACATCCTCTCTTCGGGAAAGGTCCGTCTCGAGATGGGCGATGAGAACGGAAAGGTCTCCTCGACAGGTACGGAGAATACTCTGCCAATCAATAAATGGACTCATTTCGCCGTAGTTGTCGACAGGAAAAGTCAGAAGTCGACTTTCTATCTCGATGGAAGTCTTGATTCCGTCAAGGACCTGAATCCTGAATTCAAAGGCGGAATAGATGTTGCAGGCGCATCGTTGAAAATAGGCGGCGACTGGCAGCTCTACAGCGGCCTTCTGGCTGAGTTGAAGATCTATGGTCGTGGATTGTCCGCCGAAGAAATCCGGAAGGAATATGAGGAGCAGAAGGAGATGAGGACAACTGTGAAATATGGCAGGAAGGTCTGTCTGGCTGCGGAATTCGCACAGAAACCGCGTTACTCCGTATTCAATCCGCATGAGAAGCTGGAAGCGATTGTCAATGTCACCGGAACCAGGAAGAATGAGGATCTCTTGTCGTGGAGCATAAGTGATTTCCGGGAGAAGATTGTCGACAAGGGGACTCTGCCTGTCCCGTCCGGCGATTATGACTGGCAGAATAAACTGGAATTGAAACAGCTTCCTGCCGGTTATTATGAGCTCCACTTAAAACTCGACAGGCAGATCATCTCTCTTCCGCGCAGGGGATCGTGTCCTCCGGGATTCATCGCCTTCGCCGTACTTCCTGAAATTGAGGCATTGCCCCTGGAACATCCTGACGATTCAAGATTTGGAATACAGGGGACAAGCAGTGTCTCGGAAGACGGGGATCCGTTTGCTCCGCTATATGGTCTTATAGGCGTGAAATGGATGTATGACTACACTGGCGAACCGTGGCTAGGCATGCCGGCATGGGTTGAGAAGACCGGACCGAACCTGTTCAAGCCGGAACTCGATCCGAATGCCCATCTGGAGAAGAAGAAGTTCCAGACGAAGAACAGGATCAGCGCATTGTTCGATCTGCAGAGCGTCCCTCCATGGCTGTTGAAGATGCCGGATGGCAAGGCGCCACCGGCGCCGGACAAGGTCGTCCCCACCCACAACTGCCAGGATTATCCTCCGAAGGACTTCGCCTATTATGGCGATCTCCTCAAGCGCATGGTGTCGGAGAAGGCTGTACTCCGGAAGAACTGCTATCCATATATGAGAAGGAGCTATTACCAGATCCACTGGGAAATCGAGTGGTACTGGAAAGGAAGCGATGAAGATTTCATCCGCATGTATGAGACGGCGTCTTCCACAATAAAGGCGAATGATACTGGGGCTTTCCTGCTAGGTCCGAACTGCGGTGTGCTCAAGGACGGGAACAAGATGCTTGAACGTATGCTTTCAAAAGGCCTTGGTAAATACCTCGACGGGATTCTTATGCACACGTATTTCCTCGCTCCAAACGGTGAGAATGGAACTTCACCCGAGGAGGGAAACGTTGTCGCCGAGGCTAGGAAGCTTGTCCAGATGGCACGGAAATATATGCCTCCGGACATCCCGATCATGAACACCGAAGGCTCGAGCAGGATCAACGGATATGACCCGGCGACAAACCCTTGGGTTCTGCGCAGGCAGGCGGCCTGGTTCCTCCGAAACCATCTCATCTGCCTCGGAGAAGGTTTCACCAGCACCTGGTTCTTCATACTGTCCGACAACGACGTATACAGCGGTTATGGGATGTTCTACAACCTTTCCATTCCCGAACGGCCGTACAATTCAAACCGCCTTGCGCCGAAACCTGTCTTTTCAGCCGTGGCCGCGGCAACTCGCCTTCTTGAAGGGACAAAGACCGTATGCCCGATAGAATATCTCGGAGAGAATGTCCTCGGATACTGCTTCAGGCGCAATGACAAATATCTCTTCGCTGTATGGTCCACAGATGAAAAGGAGCGTGAGATCGAAGTGCCTGTCGGCTGCAGGAAGATAGATTTCTACGATCCGATGGGGATGAGGAGCGAACTGGAAACAAGGGATGGAAATGCGAGAATCAAGATCGATGGGAATCCGGTCTATCTCCTTGGTGTCTCAAAGAACGCAGTTCCGGAAGGCAAGATTGAGTTGTCAGGATATCCCGGCATGAACTGCACTTCCCGGAATTGGACTCCATCGGCCGGATCAAAATATTATCTATTCAATGGAGGAACGAGATTGCCCGTCCAGGTGAAAGATGATGTATTGACGGTCCCGTCAAACGCCCAGCCGGGGACGTGGCTCCTGCAGGCAGAGACGGCAGACGCAGAAAAGACATGTTCCCTGGTTAAAGTCATGGATCCTGTCGGCATAACCTCATCTTCTCCTGTCGTAATGGACCGCTTCATCGAACTGTCATTGCAGAACAGAACGGACAAGGAATTGACAGGAAAATTGAAGCTTGCCGGCAAGGATGTCGGAGAAGCCTCATTGAAGTCCGGAGAGGAAAAGAAGATCAGGATAGATCTCGCGGATCTCAGACTTGTCTCGCCGGTGCCCCGGAAGATAGCCGCCGAATTCAAGGACCAGGACGGTGTCGTTTCGAGGAGCCAGGAGATGCGCTGTTCGGTTACTCCGGCGCAAAGGGCATCCACAGCTCCGGCTATTGATGGCGATTTAAGTGACTGGATCGATGCGCCGTTCTATATCGTCCATGGGGAGGATGCAATCGTCATCAAAAATCCCGAAGCCCCCCTGCTCGGAGATGACGATCTGAGCTTTTCAGTCGCTTCTAAGTACGACGACAACGCCCTTTATCTTGCCGTGAAGGTCCGTGACCAGAGCCATATGCAGACGCGGCCGAGCGGTGATACCTGGCAGGAGGACTCTGTCCAGATCGGAGTTGCTTCCGGCTGGGACGGTGCAAAATGGAATGCCTGGCAGAAATTGTGCGTCGCCTTTGGAAATGACGGAGCCGTCATGGTGCAGCGCAACGGCGGTTCCCATCTTCCGACAGGGGAAGTCCACCGTTCCAGCATTCCATGCGCGATCAAACGCGTCCAGGATGAGACCTTCTACGAGCTTGCGATACCATGGAAAGTCCTTGATTCCGGATTGTCCGGACCACCGCCGCAGAAACGAATAGGCATAGGGATACTGGTCAACGACGTGGATTCTCCAACTGTGAACCGTAGGACAGCTGACAAGGGCAGCCAGCAGGCCGAAACCGAAGTAATGGTGGCGACCGTGTCGGCAAATCCGAAACGCAAGGCGATGGAGGCCTATGGCGGAATGTTCTGGGGGAGGCCCGAGGAATTCGGGATACTCATCTTGACTGACAAAAATGAAACGAGGGACAAATGAAGGCAAGATTTCTTTGTAGTTTGATGGCAGCGGCAGGATTGTTATCATCTCTGACTGGAGCTGCTGCATCCGGGGCTGACGATCCGGTAAATCCCGCATGTGTTCCTGAACAGCGCACAGACTGGAGCGGACCTGTGACCAGGATGTGGATCGACAAGGCTGAAAAGCAGAAGGCCGCCGAAGGCGCGATTGACGTGCTGTTCCTCGGCGATTCAATCACCCAGCTCTGGGCGAAGGACGACAGATGGCCGAACGGGCAGAAAATATGGGACATTAATTTCAAGCCGCTCAAGGCAATAAACCTAGGCGTTGCCGGCGACACCACGTGCAATCTCATCTGGAGGATATCCGACGGCAAAATGATTGACAGCCTAAGTCCCAAGGTGACGGTCCTCATGATCGGGACAAACAATCTTCATCAGACCAAGCAGCCGACCGACCAGATTGCCGGCGGAGTCGGGCACATAATAAAAATGCTGAGGGAGAAGCTGCCCGGGAGCAAGATACTGCTGCTCGGAGTCTTCCCCAGGATGGACAAGGATTCGTACTACCAGGGGAAGAGGGTCGATGAAGTCAATGATCTTCTTCCGAAATATGCCGATTGGAAAGATGTCTTCTATCTGAACATAAATGACAGGCTCCTGAATCCAGATGGCAGCAGCAGCAAGGAGATAATACGCGATGGATGCCATCTTTCCGAGAAGGGATACGCGATATGGGCGGAATCCATGAAACCATATCTGCTGGACCTGCTCGGAACTGGAGGAAAAGGGGATGTCTGGGAACCGATAAAAAGTAAATTCAGTAAATAAATGAGAGGGATGACGTGATGAGAAATTTTCTTGCTGGAATGGTGGTGTCAGGCGCTGTGTCGTTCGGGATTCTGGTTTCAGCCGCAGAAACCTCTGCGCAGAAATTCAGCTATGACTTCACGAAGCGCCAGGAAACCAAGACCGGATTCACGCAGCAATGGGCGGGCGCGGAGGAGAACGGATGGATCACGGGATTCAACGGCGCGACACGCAACGGCGCTGGCCTGGACAAGCTTCTCACGTACAAGGATCTTGCGCTGCCTGCAAAATTCACCGTGGCCGCCGATGTGAAGATCGAGACCGCGGACGGCGCGCATTTCGCAGGTGTGGCATTCAACATACAGGACGCAAAGAACTTCTATGTGTTCCGCGTCAATTCCGGCTCCGGCAACGGCATCTGCCAGGTCCTCAAGATGGTGAACGGTGAATGGAAGGACATAAAGACGATGAACTTTGATGCGGTCAAGGCCGGCACGGCATATACCCTGTCCGTGCAGGCCACGGCGCCCGGCGCATTCACTGTCAGCATACGCAAAGGCGAGGAAGTGGTTCTCAAGCCCGAGAGCCTGAATGATGCAAATGCGCCAGCGTACCAAGGAGGCAGCGCCGGGATCTACATGGGGGCGGCGGAATGCTCGATCACCGGGTTCAGCGTCGAAGCTGCTGCTGCAAAATAAAACGGAGAATCCATACAATGAGAACTGCCTTGACATCCTTAATGCTTGTGTTTGCCCTGCAGCCTGTGATCATGGCCCAGGGCGATTCCGGTTTCACAGCTCCAAAACCTGCGGCGGACGAATCAAAGTTCGGCGCGAAGATATCCCGCACCATGACTGCGCTTGCCACCAGCACTCCAGAAAAGAGGAATCCTGTGAGGATACTGTTCTATGGGCAGTCGATTTCAGGCCAGCCATGGTCCGGGGCGGTAGCGGCGCATCTGAAGAAGGAATATCCGAACGCCGACCTGACCATAGACAATCTTTCCATCGGCGGCTTTACGGCTGAAAGACTCATGAAGACGGCGAAATACGACCTGTATCCATATTATCCGGATCTTGTCATTTTCCACGTGTACAGCGTGGAACGCCAGGAAGGCGAGCAGGGAGAGATTGAAAATATCATATCCAACATAAGGAAGCTGACCACTGCGGAAATCATGATTTCCACCCATCACATCTCACATGAGGGGAACGCCTGGGCGCAGGACCTGCATGACAATTCATCCAAAATAATACGGGAGTTGGCCGCCAAATATGACTGCGAGCTTGTCGATGTCAGGGAGGAATGGAAACAGTATCTTGCCGACAACAAGCTTGAACCGAAAGCGCTTCTCGCAGATGTAGTGCATCTTAATCCAAAGGGATGCAGTCTGATGGAGGCCCTGGTATGGAGGCACCTGCGCTACAACAAGGACCTCCCGACTCCCCATGCCGACTGGATAAAGAGCATTCCGGCACAGCAGGGCAAGGACGGCTCATATAAAATCAATTTCACTGGAAACCGCGTGGATCTGGTTGCCGGCCCTGCGGACAAGCCGGGGACGGCGAAGATACTCATCGACGGCAAGGCCCCTTCGGCAAATCCGCTCGCATACACGATCACCCGTCCCAGCAAGACTTTTGAAGCATGGTGGCCGGGTCTCTACACTGTCGGAAACCAGAAACCGCTTGTTGCTGAAGATTGGACGTTGAAGATCACCGAAATCAGCAATGACCTGCAGAAATTCAAATATGAAGTCACAGGCAGCAAGACAGGTCCGGACGGTTCAGGCAGCAATGAAGCCAAATTCATCTCGAAGTCCGAGCGTGTGGTGATCGATCCCAAGGATTTCAGCCTCAAAGCCCCCTGGAGCAAGAACAAGCTGCCGGACAACTTTGAGATCAAGTGGTCCGTAGTTCCGACGTGTCTTGACACCTATGCCGCACCAAAAACTGTTGATCCGGCAAAATCAGTGCACACCACTCTGGCAGAACTGATAGAGAACGGTCCGCACACCCTGGAGATAATTCCCAATGGGGATGGAAATATCGTGATAAAGGAATTCGTGGCATATCAACCTGCACTGAAATAAATATAGGAGAAACATGAAGGCTGTTTTTGTAGGAGGAGGATCTTTACGACTGCTCGGAATACTCAGGGGAGCGATGAACGAGAAGAAGGTGTTCCATAACGGGGCGATACACCTGCACGACCTGAATGTCTCGCGCGCCGAGGCGATGGGCAGGATGCTGATGAAGACGCCGGAATATAAAGGTCTGAACTGCAGGATCACCTGGGGTTCGGATCTGGAAAAGAACCTTGGCGGGGCCGACATGGTCGGCGTGATCCTCATGGCCGGATCGCCGATGAGTTTCGCCCTAGGGAACGACTCGTCCCTAAAGCATGGTTTCGCGCCCTCTGACAATGTCTCTCCGAATGGGGCATTCCTCGCGTTGAAAGGCGGACCCATACTCCTTGATGTCGCCCGCAAGATGGAGAAGCACTGCCCGAAGGCGCTGCTTGTCGATTTCGCAAACCCTGTCGCCGTGCACAGCGGGATGATCAACAACCATACCAGGATCAGGGCTGTCGGCGTCTGCCAGGGATACACCAACCATATGTGGGACCTTTCGAGGATCCTCGGCAGAGACGAGGAGCGCGAGGATTTCGACGTCGATGCCGCCGGAATCAACCATCTCAGCTTCATCGTCAAAGGCACTGCGGCAGGCAAGGACATCTTCAAAACCATCGACAAGGCGATAAGCCTTCCGGGATGGAAGGCTCCAAAGCTCCAGTCGTTCTGGAATCCGGCGTCCAAGCGGAACATCCTGAACAGCGTACACAAGATTGTCAGATTCTACAGGGAACTCGGCGTTCTCATCTTTTCAACCGAGGGAGACGGGATGCTCCACCTCGACTATGAGTCAGATCTGGAAAAGTCCCTGAAGACCTTCGTACCCAGGAGCAGAAGCCAGATCCAGAGGTCACTCGACAACAATTTCAAAGGCAGAAAGAAAGCCGATGAGGAGTTCCAGAAATGGCTGTTACAGGACACCGACAGGAAGTTCTGGGATTCATACTGGAGGAAGAACCTTGTATTCAAGAGGCAGGACAATGACATCTTCGTGAAGATCATGAAGGCACTGGCCGGCGTGGAGAAATTCAAGATAGCGGTGAGCCGTCCGAACAATGGCGCTGTTGAAGGATTCAAGGACAGGACTGTACTCGAATATTCGCAGATCATAGACCGCAGCAGGATCATCCCTGTTGGAAAATATACCGTTCCAGATCCTGTATACGGGCTGATAGCATCGCTGGCGACACATCAGACCATGCTGGGCGATGCGATTGCGACTGATGACCCGCAACTGCTCGCCAGGGCATTGCTTGCATATCCGGTCAGGCAGAATTCCAAGGCGGCCAGGGCGCTCTTCAAGGATCTCGCGGCGATCAACCGGACAGAGATCCAGCCAGGGCTGAGAAGAGTTGCCGAGTTCCTGTGAGATATTGACCTGTCACCGGCTCATGCCGAAATAATGACTGCATGGATTCCGCGTGTAATTCAAGGCTGCATCTCAAGCATCCGTACCTGATCTTGCCTATGCGGTTTTTCCTGCAGCCCTGGGTTTCAGCTCCTCTCCGGAAAGGACCGTCATGGGGTTCATCCTTCCATGCTGCATATATTTCAGCTCAGGCTTCACCCTCAGCGAATGGACCGAATCCGAACCTGACTTCGCCATACGGGCCATCAGATCTCCGGCGATCACCCCCATCTTCTCCCAGTCCATGTGGCAGCACTGGACGGGATGCTCGCCGTAGTTGAGGGCTCCGTTCATGATCTGGCTTGAGGCCAGCAGGGTTGTGTCTTCGAAATGTATGAACTCGGTGTCCCTTAACATGGCGGGGAGGATTCCCTTGTCATCCTTGAGCGGATATATGAGGGAATGGCTGACATAGCTGTTCTCGACGAAGACTGCCGTAGGTCTTCTGCCGGAACACTTCATGAGCCTGTCGAACGCCTCGCGTCCAGGACGCTGCAGCGGAGCGAGCCGGGCGTTTGAAAGCGCAGATTCGACGACGTAGTCCGGTTTGAATGGAATACCGTACTCGGCCAGCGCGCACTTGTATGCCGAGAATTTCTTTTGGGAGTTTGGCGTCCCTGCCGGATTCCAGCGTATTATGCCTATCCTTGAATGCCCCTTGAGGATGAGATGCCTGACAGCGTCATATGCGCCGTTGAAGCTGTCGGCCATCACGCTTGAGAACTCCGGAATCTCGATCTCGTAGCCGAAGATTATGACCTTTATGTTCCTCTCCGATATCATCGATGCGACATCCCTGCAGCCGGGCATGCTGGAGTTGAGGATGATTCCGACCGGATTGTGCCTGTCAATCAGCTGCAGGGTCATTTCCATGAACTTGCCCGGGTTCTCAGTGAGCGACGGGACAAGGTCAATCCTCGTCTCCATGTCCTCTCCGGACAGTGCGGTGCGTATGCCGTTGAAGGATTTGAAGACGTTTATCAGACCCTGTGTATTCTCCTCCGAGGCCTTCTCATGGAGGAATATGACCGGGCGCAGTACGAATTTCGGGCGGAATCCGGAGTCCCGCATGGCATCGAAGACCTGCGCCTTGGTGCTTTCAGAGAACCTTCCCTTCCCGCGCAGGATATTGGAGACGGCGGCGGTGGAGATGCCTAGCCGGACAGCAATTTCCTTCTGTGTCATTTCTGCTCCATAATTAATTATTAAGTTAATATTAACCTAATCTGCCACAAATGCAAATAAAAGCTAATATTTTTGATTATGCTATTGATTATTTTAACTGTTAAGCAAATATTAATCATGAAAGAAAGAATGTCTGGAGCAGGCCGGGCGTATGCGGGGGGATGTCCCGCCGACATGGGAGGAATAATGAAGAGCAGGGAAATCAATATTGTCTCCTGGGGCATGCCGGTTGCAGATGCAGGGCCGCATATGGGGCGCAGGTCCGATTGCAGGCCGGAGGAATTCACGCTGATAGAGCTGCTTGTGGCAGTGCCCGCCATAGCTGCCATGCGTAGGCATGGAGCGACGGCGAGAGTAACTCGATTTACCCTGATCGAGTTACTCGTGGTGATTGCGATCATCGCAATTCTCGCTGCAATGCTTCTGCCCGCCCTGAAGAGCGCGAAGGACCAGGCCAGGATGGCAGGATGCATCAGCAACCACAAGTCGCACGGTCTGGCGGTCGCCAGCTACATAATCGACTATAGACTCGGCGGATAATCAGCTTGCATAAATCTTGAGGCATGTTATATTGA
>CAZDNQ010000007.1:0-26276 GCA_964506605.1 uncultured Victivallis sp.
CGTTGAATGTGAAATGGGCCTCGGGCGATGCCGCCATGGAAGTTTCCTGTGCCATGGCGAATGCCATAGTGCATATCAGGAATAACAGAATATTTCTATAATGAAAAAAGAAAAAGCACATGCGCCCCCCCAAGCATACCACAAACATGAGATACCAATCAGAATTCCGCCACGAACTTGAAGCTGGATCCGAATTGAAAACAACAGAGTATGAGGCAATTTATGGCAGAGGGCCGATAATTCAAGAAGTATTTTGTTTTTATCATGGACAATACAAATATCGCATTCCTGGTCTGCCACCGCGGGGCGCTGGGGGATTTCATCCTCACCTGGCCGTCGATACTCCTGCTCAGGAGAAGCTTCAAGGGATACAGGTTTGTCGGGCTTGGCCGTCCGGACTACATGGCGCTGGCGGTAAAACTGGGTATACTTGATGAGTTCCATGACGCCGAATCCGCAGGGATGATTGATTTCTTTGAAGACGGAAAGCTACCCGGCAATCTTGGCAGGCCTGAAAAAGGGGTCCTATGGCTGAAAGACGCCAAAAGGACGGCGGATCTCCTGAAACAAAATTCCGGCTGTGATTTTATTCCGCTTGAACCTTTTCCCTCAGAAAAAATCCATGTCGCGAAATTCCACCTGCGTGGAATTTTGAAATACCTTGACGTAAAGGAGTCATTCGAACCTGTTTCCCTGACACCTGAATTCCATTTTCCAGCAAAAAACACGATCCTAATCCATCCCGGAAGTGGAAGCCCTAAGAAGAACTTCTCGCCGGAGTTCTATCTGGAAGCTGCGAAGTTCGCAGGCGAACGGCTGAAGGCTGATGTTAAATTCATCATAGGCCCAGTGGAACTGGAAAAAGGCCTGGGCAGATATTTCCCTGACACCCGAACACTGACACCTGAAAATTCTTCAACACTTGCCGACGTCCTCGCTGGCGCCAGTCTTTTCATCGGAAATGATTCCGGGGTCGGACATCTCGCCGGTTTTCTTGGAGTTCCAAGCATAATCCTCTACAAGGACACGGATCCGGAGATATGGGGTGTGGTAGGAAGAAAAGTGTCATTCCTTAAATGTCACGGAACTGATCCTGAAAACGCTTTGGCCAGGCTGGAGATTGAACTCCAAATGCCAATAATCACAAAGACACGCTAAAGCTGTGAACTCCAACAAAGATTCTGGGCCAAGTGACATTCATCCAATAGTTGGAGTACAAACTTCAGTTTGCGCTGCTAACCGGGATTCTCTTTTGCGCTCGGAGATCGCAAACTACTATTTAGAAGAGCCGTAATGCGCCGGACAGGATGCCTGGACTCCTGAGATTTTTCAAAGATTTTCCGGTTCCAAGGAACATTTTTTGATTTTCAGTGTCAAATTATACGGTTTTTGGGGATTGGATGACTGGAGAAATGGATGGTTGGAAGAATGGGTTAAAGTCACCAATAAGCACGTTTAAATTTCCTAGGCTCAAGGCGCAACCATCCATCAATCCACCAATTCATTCATCCATTGACTTAACACATGGAGTTCCAACATGATCAAAGTTGACAACCTTTACAAATGGTACGGGAACAAACTTGCGGTCGATGACGTCTCGTTCGAGGTCAACAAGGGAGAGATCCTGGGGTTCATCGGGCCGAACGGCGCCGGCAAATCCACCACCATGAGGATCATCACCGGATTCATCCCGGCATCCAGGGGCAAGGTGACTGTCGGGGGGTTCGACATCGAGACGGACGCCGTCAAGGCGAAATCACTCATCGGCTATCTTCCTGAAAACGCGCCTCTGTACGCGAACATGAGCGTGCAGGGATTCCTTTCCTTCGCAGCGGAGATCCGGGGATTCTCCGGCTCCGAGAAGAAGAAGAGGATCGAACACGCGATATCGACATGCTTCCTGGAACCTGTCAGGCACCAGACCGTCGACACGCTCTCCAAAGGATACAAGCACCGCACCTGCCTGGCGCAGTCGATAATCCACGATCCGGACGTGTTGATAATGGACGAGCCTACCGACGGCCTCGATCCGAACCAGAAGCGCGAGATCCGCAACCTGATCAAATCCATGAGCGAGAAGAAGGCCATCATCCTTTCGACGCACATCCTCGAGGAAGTCGACGCCGTGTGTTCACGGGTCCTCATAATTGACAAGGGCAGAAAGATATTCGACGGATCCGCCGGCCAGATGAAGCAGAAATCTGAAAACGCCGGTTCGTTCACTCTTGAGTTTTCCTCGGGAAACCCGGCTGAAATGGCCGAGAGGCTCAAGACGGTGGACGGCGTCAGCAGATCTGAACCCGATCTTGACGCCAAGGATGGAGTAGTCATAAGGATCATGGCTTCCAGGCAGGCTGACAGGGCTGAAGTGCGACGGAAGATATTTGAGATCGTGAAGAGCCAGAACATGCCGCTTATCCAGCTGAAGGTGGAGGAAGGCCGGCTTGACGAGGTGTTCTACGCGATGACCCGCGGCGATGCCGCATAACCGACGACCGACGACTGAATACTGACGACCATTAAAACGGAGGATTTATGGCGATATCGAATATAAGGGCGATAATAAAAAGGGAGCTGTACACATATTTCAACTCCCCTGTCGCATACGTTTTCATCGTGATATTTCTGGGGCTGTCTGGTTTTTTCACGTTCATGATCAGCAATTTCTTCGACATGAACGAGGCTTCGCTCAGCGGGTTCTTCCAGTGGCTGCCGTGGCTGTACCTGTTCCTGGTTCCGGCGGCAGGGATGCATCTCTGGGCCGATGAGAGGAGGCTCGGGACGCTGGAGCTCTTCTTCACGATGCCTGTGACATACGCCCAGGCGATATTTGCGAAGTTCGCAGCGGCCTGGATATTCCTCACGATCGCCCTGCTCCTCACATTCCCGCTCGTGGCCACAGTCGCTTACCTCGGAAAGCCCGACTACGGAGTCATAATCTGCGGATACATTGGAAGCATGCTTCTTGCGGGCTCGTATCTGGCAATCACCGGAATGACCTCTGCGATAACGCGCAGCCAGGTTGTCAGTTTCATAATCTCGGTAGTCATCTGCCTGTTCCTCATACTTGCAGGATGGCCGCCTGTGACGGACCTGCTTGTGAACTGGGCGCCGGTACAGGTCGTCGATACGGTGTCCGCGTTCAGCGTGATGCCCCACTTCTTCAACATCCAGAGGGGTGTGATCGACCTCAGGGACATAGTCTACTTCCTGTCGATAATCCTGTTCTGCCTGATGACTACGGGCATAATCCTCAAAAACCATGCCGCAGGCTGAACCAAGAAGGGAAAACACATGAACAAAAGAAGCAAAAGTCTGGTATTTTCGGCGATAGGCATATTTGCGATATTCCTGATCGTGGTAGGAATCAACTTCATCGTCTCAATTGTAAGCCTGAGGGCCGACCTCACCGAGGAGAAGCTCTTCACGCTTTCCCAGAGCACCAGGAACGTCCTGAAGAAACTGGACACTCCTGTGACCATCAAGTTCTATTACACCAAGTCCTCCAACATGCCCGGCTTCCTGAAGAGCTATTCGTCGAAGATACTCGACCTCCTCAAGGAATACAGGCAGATCGGCGGCAAGAACATAGTCATAGAGAAATATGATCCAGTCCCGGATTCCGAAGCTGAAGATTCAGCCGTGATGGACGGCGTCACCGGGCAGACCCTCAACACCGGCGACAAGATCTATCTCGGCATAGCTGTGCAGCTCCTCGACCAGACTGTCGCCCTGCCGTTCCTCTCCCCTGAGAGGGAACAACTGCTTGAATATGATCTGACCCGGGCGATATCGCAGATAACACGTTCGAAGAAGAGCGTTGTCGGGGTGATGAGCTCGCTGCCTGTGCTTGGACAGAAGCCGAACGCCATGATGATGCAGATGGGCCAGTTCAACCAGCTTCCGCCGTGGATCGCGTTCAAGGAGCTGCAGAACGACTATGAGCTGCGCGAGATCCCCATGGAGTCGGAACAGATTGATCCTTCGGTAGAACTTCTTGTGATTGTGCATCCCGCCGGCATCTCCGACAAGGCCCAGTTCGCAATTGACCAATACCTGCTGAAGGGTGGAAAGCTGCTCGCGTTTTTGGATCCCAGCTCCTTCTATGCCGCCGCCACTGCGAAGGGCAACAGGAACCAGATGGCTCCGCAGAAGACAAGTTCCAGCATCGAGAAGCTGCTCAAGGCCTGGGGCGTTGAGTACGACCAGAACATGGTGCTTGCCGACATGACAATCGGCAGGAGGATCGCCACGCAGGAAAAGAAGATGACGTTCCCTACCGTCGTGGATCTCCAGACCGAGGAGATCAACAAGGAAGAGGTGTTCGCATCCCAGCTCGGAAATATAACTGAAGTGTTTGGAGGCGCATTCGGCGGCGAGCCTGCAGCAGGCCTGAAGAAGACTGTCATCATGAGGTCAACTAAGGACTCCCATCTCCTGAATTCCTATATTGCCAACGACCCGGTTTCAGCGGTCAAGGAATTCAAGCCGGACGACAAGGAATATGCGCTCGCTATCAAGCTTTCAGGAAAATTCAAGACCGCGTTCCCGGAGGGCAAACCGGCTGAAAAGAACCCAGCAGGTGAATCCAAGAAGGATGAGAAGCCTGCGGCTTCGGATTCCATCAAGGAGTCTCAGAAGGATTCCGTAGTCGTGCTGATAGGTGATTCGGACATGCTCTATGACGAGATTTGCGTGTCGTCCAGCAAGATCTTCGGACAGACCATAACCCAACCCCTGAACGACAACCTGAGCCTGTTCCAGAACCTTGTGGAATACCTGACCGGCGACAGCGATCTGATACAGATCAGGTCGAGGAAGGTGATACCAAGGCCGTTTACGGTTGTCAAGACCATCCAGTCGCAGGCCGAACAGAAATTCAAGAACAAGATCCTCGAGCTCGAAGGAGATCTGGAGAAGGCCCAGGAGAGGCTGGCGAAGCTGCAGGACCAGAAGACGAAGAACCAGAAGCTGATCCTGTCGGCCGAACAGAAGGAGGAGATAAAGAATTTCAGGCAGAAGGAGGCGAAGGCCAAGCAGGAACTCAAGACCCTGCGCAAGGAGCTCAGGCAGGACATTGATTCCCTGGAGAACAATTTGAAATGGATCAATATCGCGCTGATGCCGGCGATTGTGATCCTTCTGGGGCTCGGCCTTGCCATCTATAAACATAGGAGGATTTTCACCAGATGAACAGGAAACAGCTTATATCCACCCTAGTCATACTCCTGGCGATCGGTCTGACTATTTTCCTCATCATGAAGAAGGACAGTTCGACCTGGAACAGCAGCCAGTACAGCGCAGCCGGCGACAAGATGTTTGCGGACCTGGACATCAACAGGATCTCGCTCATAACGGTCTCTTCTGGGGCAAATACGGCAACGCTGAAGAAGAGCGAGGATGGATCATGGTCGGTGGCCGAGAAGGATTCATATCCCGGCGACTACAAGAAGATCTCGGAGTTCCTCCAATGGCTTCCCGAGATCAAGACAGTGCAGAACATGAATGTCGGAAAATCCCAGCTGGAAAAACTCTCCCTCGGCGAAGCAGACAAGGGGAAGGGAAGCGCGACCCTTGTCGAACTTTCTGATGAGAAGGGCGGCAAGATGGCTTCCCTCCTGATCGGGAAAAAGCATGCGAAGAAGGAGGAGAACCCCAATCCCATGTTCGGCGGCGCGTCGGCCGACGGCAGCTACGTGATGCTGTGCGACGGCAAATTCCAGCCGAAGCTGGTCAACAACTCGCTTGAGGGCGCGTCAACCGATCCCATGCAGTGGACGGAGAAGTCAATGCTTGAAGTTGAAAATATCAGCGGCATTGAAGTTGCCAGGAAGAATCCGGAGGAAAGCTGGAAGATGGTGAAGGATGCGCAGGGCGGGAAGCTCTCACTTGCCGATCTAAAGGAAGGTGAAATCATGGATGAGACCAAGACGCAGCCCGTCAGTTCGCTGTTCAGATATCTCTCATTCAAGGATGTTAAGGCATGTCCTGCGGAGTTCGCAGGCGAATCATTGAACATAAGCACCTCAGACGGATTCAGGTATGAAATCAAGTTCGCCCAGAAGGAAGGGGATCCGGACAAATTCCAGCTAAGCATAAAAGCCACCGCCGCCATTCCGGAACAGCGCGAGGCCGGCAAGGATGAAAAGCCGGAGGACAAGAAAAAATTCGACAAGGAATTCAAGGCAAAGGCCGACAAGCTCAAGGAGAAGCTCGAACGCGAGAAGCTTCTCGGCAAATGGCTTTATACCGTCACAAGGAAAGATCTTGACGCAGTGCTCAAGTCCCGCAAGGATTTCCTGAAGTCCAAGGACGAGAAGAAAGAAGGCGCTCCGAAGGGGGCGGAACCGGCTGCAATGCCTGGAGAATAGCTGGCTGGTCACTCCCCCGCATGTTTCCGCATGTCGGAATATTCCAGCTCGTCTCTGATGCCGAAGCGCGTGAGGCAGAAATCGTACTTAACCGGATCTTCGGGATTGAATTCTGCGAACTTCGCAGTGATTTCAACTGAAGCCTTTAGGTTGGCCTGTTTACGGGGAGTGAACCCCGCCTTGCTGCAGATGTTCCACATATGCACATCGACCGGCACCAGGAGCTTAGATCTTGGTACGTCGTCCCAGCCGCCTGGATCAACATCGTCCTTCCTGACCATCCATCGCATATAGAGGTTGAGCCTCTTGCAGGCGCTGCCGCGCGAGGGGCAGGGAAGAAGATATGTCTCGCCGTTTTTAAAACCGGAACTGAGAATCCTGACAAAATTGCCCATAGCCGGAATCAGATCGACGTCCTTCTCCTTGTAGCCGGACATGAAACAGTTCTCCAGAGAACCATATCTGCCGACCGCAGACTTCGCAGAATTCAGGAGTATTGCAATCTCCTCCCCTGTCGTGAAGCGGTGCTTGAAGTCCTTGAATACGGTGAAAAGCCTGTCATTGCCGGCCTTCATGATGAAGTCACGCGGGGATGGGCCCATCCTGTCCAGCACCTTGGTTACGCTTTTCAGTATCTGCTTGACGTTCCCATAGGCGAGGGACGAAGCCAAGAGTCCGACGATCTCCCTGTCGGCGGAATCACCATAGTTGTACAGGAATTCCAGGGGGTCGGGATGGACGAACTCCCTCCTGTTGAACTTCGAATACAGGGCATCGAGATTTTTTCTTGTGAACTTTTCCACGGAACCTTTTTATTTTTAACCACAGAACACACAGAAAAGACAAGCACGAAAAAGATGATTGCTTAACTTTTGCTCTGCAAAAACCCACCAACCTGCCTTCAAATAAATGCAAAAAAACAAGCAGCCACGGCACGGAGTGCCATGGCTGCATTATCATTGGAAAATGCCCTACTCCTGCTTGGAGAAGGAATCCTTGCCGACTCCGCATTCCGGACAAGTCCAGTCGTCGGGAAGATCGGCGAATGAAGTTCCAGGGGCTATCCCGTGATCCGGATCTCCCTTTGAAGGATCATAGACCCATCCACACGCATCGCACACATATTTACCCATAGGACCTCCTTGCATTTTGAATTTTTGATTGCTGATTTAAAAGACACGCTGAAGTTTACCTGCCTCTGGCAGCGCCTTCGGCGACCAGGGCTGTGAACTCCAACTAATTATTTCTGAAACCTGCCGTCTGTCATCTGTACAGGCTCCATTACTGCCTGATCTTCGCCTGGAGCTTTTCCCCGACAAGCTTTCCAAGCTCGAAACATGACTTGAGATCTGCTTCAGCAGGCACCCATTTGACCTTGACTCCGTCGCAGGCGATTTCAACGTTCATGGCTTTGAGATATTCATTGAGCTGTCCGAGAGACTCCCCGCTCCATCCGTAGTAGGAGAAGGATGCGCCAACCATGTTCAATGGACGCAGGCCCTTCAGATATGTCAGCACGTCCGCCATGGGCGGCAGGATATTGTTGTTCAGTGTCGACGAACCTACAATTATCGCGCCTGACTTCATAAGTTCCGTAGCCACATCGCTCCTATGGCTCACAGACATTGGCATAATCTTGAATTCCACGCCTGCCTCCCTGAGGCCCTCGCCTACGGCGTGAGCCATGAGGGCGGTGCTGTTCCACATGGTGTCATATACCACGATCGCACGCGGAACCGGCTTGTGCTCGGACCATTTCCTGTAGAGTTCAAGTATCTTCCCTATGTGGGAGCGCCATATCGGTCCGTGATCTGTGGCTACAAGCTTGATCGGGAGATTCATCTTCCCGACCTCGTCGAGCAGCTTGATGATCAGGTTTGAATACGGCATCAGTATGTTGCCGAAATATTTCTCAGCCTCCTCCTCAAGAAGATCCCACGGGCTTTCGTCGTCGAAAAGCCTTTCTACAGCCAGATGCATCCCGAACGCATCCTGCGAGAAGAGTATCTGCTCCTCCTTCAGGTAGGTGAACATGCTGTCTGGCCAGTGCAACATCTTCGTCTCGATGAAGCTGACGTTCATATTGCCGAGGGAGAGGGATTCCCCGGTCTTCACCGGAGTTATCTTCGAACCGATCCCCAGCTGGGCCTCGAGATTCTTCTGCCCCATCGCCGACGCGAAGACCTTCTCGGGTTTCACGATGTCTATTATCTGGGGGAGGCTTCCCGAATGGTCCATCTCGGCGTGGTTGGAGATTATATAGTCGATCTCCGACGGGTTGACGACGGATGAAATCCTCGACAGGAGCTCATCCCTGAACGGCGCCTTCACGGTGTCGACCAGGGTGATCTTGTCGGCCATTATGAGATAGGCGTTGTAGGTCGTGCCCCGGCCTGTCTGGTATCCATGGAAGTCACGGAGGTTCCAGTCGATGGCTCCGACCCAGTACACCTTGTCGGTAATCCTGACAGCTTTAGCGATGCTATTCATGTTCAAATGCCATCCCGTTGTTACGGAGCTGCGGCTCCGGGAGCCTTCATTCCGCCGGGGATGACCGGAAACAGGAAAACCCTCGTGGCCTTTTCCCTGTCGAGCATAAGAAGAGCCTGCTTAGAGTCGGCTGACAGCTTGAGCTCGTTGATGATCTCGTTGGCGTTCGCCTCCTCCTCGACCTGCTCGCTGATGTACCACTGCATGAAGTTCCTTGTGGCGAAATCCTTTTCAGCTTCGGCAAGGGCGGCGATGTTGTTTATCCTGGATGTCACGATGCATTCATGTTCGAGCACATTTTCGAATGCCGCCAGCACGGACTTCCATTCCGATTTCGGCCTGCCAATCTCCTTGAGCGCAACTTTCCCTCCGCGGTCGATGATGAAATTGAAGAAACCCATCCCGTGGACCATCTCCTCCTGCGCCTGGATCTGCATCCAGTTCGCGAAGCCGTTCAAGCCCATGAACCTGAGATGGGCCGCCATCGACTGGTAGATATAGGCGGAATAAAGCTCGAAGTTGAGCTGGTCGTTCAATGCAGCCTCTATTTTTTTCGGTATCATCATGCCCTCCAGAGGCCGTGCAGGTTGCAATATGCACGGACGATTAGCTTGCCGGTATTAGGAACATAAAACTCTGCCTCGGGCACCTGTCCCGGCTTCAGATATTTGCGGTTCACGTACTCGCCGTTTATGACCTCTATCCACATTATATAATGCTTCTCCTCCATCGGGTGGGGTACCGAGCCTACGGAAATCTTCACTCCGACCTTGCCCGCCTGGATGACAGGGACATGCTTCTCCTTGGCGGCGTCAACACTGTTCTCCTTTTCAACCTTTACCGGCTCCCCGCAGCATGTAAGCCCGTCACATTCGCCGTCGGCGAGAACCTCGAAGGTCACTCCCTTGCAGCATTTCAGCACTTCAAGCTTCTTAAACATGGCAAAACCCTCCCTGTTTGTTTCTGATTCCAGTATTGGAAATATAGTTCCGGCGGATCCGGAATTCAAGCATGATACGGCGGATTACCAGTTCTCCTTCATCACTTCGAAGTAGGCCTGTGGATGCTGGCATGCGGCGCACTTCTTCGGGGCTTCCGCGCCTTCATGGACGTAACCGCATTTCCTGCACTGCCATTTCACCTTCACATCCTTCCTGAAGACCTTCCCCGCCTTCAAGTTTTCCAGCAGCGCCTTGTAACGTTGCTCATGGGCCTCCTCGGCCTTCGAGACAAGCCTGAAGAGAGCTGCAACGTCCTTGAACCCCTCCTTGTCGGCGACATCGGCAAATGATGGATAGAGGATGCTCCATTCATGATGTTCGCCCGTTGCGGCATCTGTGAGATTCTCCTCGGTGGTCCCTATCTTCCCCGCCGGATATGACACCGTTATCTCCAGATCGCCGCCTTCAAGATGCCTGAAGAAGTTCTTTGCATGGATGCGTTCCTGGTCGGCGGTCTCCTCGAATATTGCCGCGATCTGCTCGAATCCTTCCTTGGCTGCGGCTCCTGCGGAATATGAATAGCGGTTTCTCGCCTGTGATTCTCCAGCAAACGCCTTAAGCAGGTTTCTCTCGGTCTCGCTTCCCCTTATCCCCTTGCTCATTTCAGTTCTCCGTATTGATATTTTGGTCTTTATCAGCTACACTTTTCGCACTTGCCGGTAAATACGACGTTCATGTCAATTATGTTCTTGTTGAGCCTCTTCATGTCTCCGAAGGACTTCTCAAGCGTTTCAGAGCCCCTTGGCTGGAAATCAAAGATCCTGCCGCAGGATGAGCATTTCAGGTGGTAGTGCCTGCTGAGATCACCGTCAAACCTCATCTGGGCGCCCCCGGCCTCGAGCTTCATTATATGCCCGGTCTTGGAGAGGACTTCAAGATTCCTGTAGACTGAGGCAATGCTTATCTTCGGCAGCTTCTTCCGAACGACTTCGTAGAACTCGTCGGCCGTAGGATGGGTCTTGAGCTTTCTGAGCTCCTCGATCATCGCCTTTCTCTGCGTTGTAAGTATCATATGTCCCCTTATTTATTAAGAATAAGAATCATTCTTATATTATACCACAAATCCTCCAGTTGACAAGACTTGCCTGAAAAAAACATATCACTTTTCTTATCGGGCAATGAGGCTACATTATGGGTTATGGACTCAGGAACAGCAGCATTGTTCGGCACCGCCCTTTATTTTCTTGCACTTATAAACCCTGCAAGCAAGATATTCCTGCTTTCCTCCGAAAACCCGCCCCTGTCCGCAAAAAAAATCAGGAATATCTCATTGCAGTCGACCGGCGTGGCCTTCCTGATACTGCTGTCCGTCACGGTGATCGGCAAGCTTGTGCTGAACTCCGTATTCCATGTCGAGATCTATTCCCTGAAGGTCGCCGGAGGGATTATCCTCTTCATCATGGGCCTCCAGGCCGTCAGGAACGGCAGGTTCTATGAAAGCAGCCTGCACGGAAGCACTACCGACATCTCAGTAGTTCCTCTAGGCGCCCCGCTGATCGCCGGCCCCGGAACCATCACAGCTACAATCTCCTACAGGACCTCCTTCGGAGTTGAACATACAATGATAGCGCTCGCAATAGCACTTGCCATCAACCTCCTTCTGATGCTGAGTTCAGTCTGGATCGCAAGAATCCTCGACAGGTTCCATGTCATCGGCCCTCTTATCAGGATAACAGGACTCATAGTTTCCGCCGTGGCCGTCCAGATGGTCCTCGGCGGAATAGGCGAATGGTATGCGGCCGTCAGATAGAATTCCTGCCACGGGCTTGTCTTGAGCAGCTACGCCGCAAGCAAGGATTTGACCACAAAACACAGACACTTATATGACAGTTTATTGAATGAAGAAAAAATTTATATCAATACAGGATGCGAAGTTCGCGGACTGGAAGGAATGGCTGGCCCGCTACGGCCTTGAACTTCTCATCTTCTCGGCAGTTTTCCTCATTGCGATATTCGCAAGCAGGCCCAGCGATATTCCGGGCGACAGCTTCATGAAATGCTATTTCAAGCTTTGGACAGGGCTTCAATGTCCGAGCTGCGGGCTTACCCGTGGATTCATCGCCCTCTTCCATGCGAACTTCGCAGAAGCCTTCCAGCTTAACGCCCTGACCTATGTCCTGGCCGCCTTTTTCACATACAGGCTGATCAGATCCGCGAGCGCCACGATCTTCAGAAAATATCTGGAGGTATATATGCCTCTTGCGGCCGTATTGGGGATCTTCGCCCTATGCATAATCTATGCTGTGGGCAGGTTGGCGCTTGAGATTGGCGTGAAATACCGCTGGTTCTGAGAAAGTTTCTCTTTTCCTAGTAAGATTTAACATGAAGACAGCGACGTGTTAAGAGAATTAACATGACAACAACTACATGTTAACTTTTAGGCATATTTTTAACATGTTCTTCTCTAAAGGAGGCATATGTCCCGTTGCTTATGGCATCTCTGATCTTGGCCATGAACTTCTCGAAATAGACCATGTTATGTATTGTAAGCAGCCTAAGGCCAAGGACTTCCCCTACATTCATAAGATGGCGGACATATGCCCTGGAGAAGTTCCTGCATGTATAGCAGTCGCATTCCGAGTCTACCGGCCCCATATCCTCGGCATAACGTCCGGCTTTTATGGGAATCGTGTCTCCATTGGATATAAATGCGTTGCCGTGGCGTGCCAGACGGGTCGGTATAACGCAGTCGAACATATCAACCCCCCTTGCCACCGCCTCAATGATCTGGTTCGGGTAGCCGACACCCATCATATAATGGGCCTTGTCTTCAGGCAGTATTGGGAGGACCCAGTCAAGACATTTTATCATCAGTTCCTCGGACTCGCCCACGCTGAGTCCGCCGATGGCATATCCGTCAAAGCCTACCTTCACAAGATCCTCTGCAGACTTTTTGCGCAGATCCTCGTATACCGAACCTTGGACTATGCCGAAGATCTGCTGGTGGCTTTCGAGGGTCTGGTCCCGGGAAATCTTCGCCCATTTAGTGGTGAGTTCCATTGATCCCTTGGCATCCTCATAGGAACATGGATACGGCGTGCATTCGTCGAAAGCCATCACAATGTCCGAACCAAGAGTCCTCTGGATTCCTATCGATTCCTTCGGTCCGAGGAAGAAGCGGCTGCCGTCGACATGCGATGAAAATTCTATGCCGTCCGGAGTGATCTTCCTCAGGGCGGACAGGCTGAACACCTGGAAACCTCCGCTGTCGGTCAGAATCGCGCGGTTCCAGTTGCAGAACTTATGCAGCCCTCCCGCCTTCCTCATTATCTCCATGCCGGGACGCAGGAAAAGATGATATGTGTTCCCGAGGATGATCTCGACGCCCATCTCCTCAAGTTCGAGAGGGGTCATCGCCTTCACGGTCGCCCGCGTACCGACAGGCATGAATACAGGTGTTTTCACGTCGCCGTGGGAGGTCTTGACGATCCCGCAGCGGGCCTTCGTATCCGGACATTTGGCTGTTATCTCAAAATTCATTTAGAATCCTATAAACCACAGAAGACACAGAATGAATTTAATTCCATGCTTAAAAAATTGTGCTTCCTAGTTTATCCTTTCTGTGTCTTCTGTGTGTTCTGTGGTTTAATTGCATTGATTATCTTTTCACGAACATCATGTTCAGGAGTTCCTCGGCCTTGGCGCCCTTTCCGAGTGCCGTGGCGATCCTGACGGCGAACTCGTATGCCGCGCCGGGCCCTTTGCCGGTTATTATATTGCCATCGACCTCGGTCAGATTATTTGTATATTCCGAACCTGCCAGCTCTGTCTTAACGGACGGATGGGATGTCACCTTCCTCCCTTTTATGATACCGGCCTTCTCAAGGGCTATCGGTGCCGCGCATATGGCGGCGACGGTCGCCTTCCTTGAATGCATCTTCTTTATAAGATCTATGACGGCGGGACAGTCGCGCAAATTGGTGGCCCCGGGCATTCCTCCGGGCAGTACGAGCGCCTCCAGCTCCTCAGCCTTAAGATCTGCTACGAGGCAGTCCGCCTCGACCCTGATCCCATGGGATCCCTGGACCGTCTTTTTGAGTCCGGCGGTGACGACATTGAACTCGAGCCTCCTCAGCACGTCTATGGGGGTGATCGCCTCGATCTCCTCGAATCCGTCCGCAAGCAGAAAAGCAATTTTACAGGCCATGATGTCCTCCTCAACTAGAAAATTTTGACAGGATAACAGGATTTACATAGTATAACTCCGGAAAAAATAGTTCCTGGGGACGGAAAATCCAGCCTTATAGTTTTTTCAGACGGAAAAATTAATGACTTGTGCTATATTCTGCAATTACAGGAGGAAAATCCCAATGAAAATCGGACTTTTCCCAGGAAGTTTTGATCCGGTGACGAATGGTCACCTGGACATTATAGTGAGGGCCAAGGAGATATTCGACAAGCTCATCGTGGCCGTTGCGGTGAACGAATCAAAGACCTCGTCGGCGATGTTCACGCTGAAGGAGAGGCAGAAACTGCTCGAGAAGGTATGCAGCGGCATACCGAAGGTCGAGATCATATGCTTCGAGGGGCTGCTGCTCGATGCGGTGAAGACTTACAAGGCCGTATCGGTTGTCAGGGGCCTGAGGGCGATCTCGGATTTCGAATACGAGTTCCAGATGGCGATGATGAACCGCGAGATCACGAGCGACTACGAGACGGTGTTCCTGATGGCGAGCCATTCGTACTCGTTCGTCAGTTCGAGGATGATAAAGGAGATCGTGAAGTTCGGCGGGGACGTATCGCCTTTCGTGCCGCCGGAGGTCGTAGAAGCCCTCAAGAAACACAAACGCATCCGAGGATGAAATGTTAAGGATATTTGTAAACCAGGTCGATTTCAACGGCATCAAGCTGTCGGGCGAGGAGAAGGTGTCCGACATGGACTTCGGGGTCCTGGACAGCCTTGTAACTCTGCCGGAGAAGGTGTTCTATGATCTGACGGCTACGCAGGTGAACGGCGGCGTGCTGGTCTCCGGCAGGGTCGAGATGGATCTGGAATGCCAGTGCGGAAGATGCCTTGGGAAATACACGTATCCCATAAAATGCGAGGAGGTCTGCCATTTCTACGAAACAGGGGCAAATTCTGAAATTGACTTGACTCCCGAGCTTAGAGAAGATATTTTAATAGCTTTCCCGCAAAATTTCATATGCAGGGGCGACTGCAAGGGTCTCTGTGCTGTCTGCGGGGGGAACAAGAACGTCAGGAACTGCCGTTGCGGCGGTTCGAAAGTCGATAACAGCTGCTGGAACGAGCTGGACAAGCTTGGTCTAGGCGGCAAAAAACGTAAAAACAAGAAATAATGGCTGTTCGATATGAGAAGTCATAAAAATTTCTTAAGGAGAGATCTCGATGGGTGTTCCAAAACGCAAAATGTCGAAAATGAAAAGACGTCAAAGACAGGCCGCAAACCGACCGAAGGCGGTCCAGGCTACCAACTGTACGATCTGTGGCGGCGCTGTACAGCCGCACAGGGTCTGTCCTTCCTGCGGGACCTACAAAGGCCGCCAAGCAATAACAGTGTCGAACTGATCAAGATCGCAGTTGACGCGATGGGCGGCGACAAGGCGCCCGAAATTGTGATCGAAGGCACTGCGGAAGCCCTTGAGGTGTATCCGCATGTCGACATTGTACTCGTGGGTCATCTCCAGAAGATAACCCCGTTGGTGGAGCACTACGGCATCAAGGATCATCCCAGGCTGCACCTCGTCCATGCCGAACAGGCGATAGCGATGGATGATCCTTCGATATCGGCCATAAGGAACAAGAAACACTCGTCCATGACCGTCTGCGCCGAACTTGTACACAAGGGCGAGGCGGCCGCAGTAGTGAGCGCAGGCCATACCGGCGCGGCTGTAGCTGCAACCACTTTCAGGATGAAGCTCCTCCCCGGCGTGGAAAGGGCAGGAATCGCAACGCTGATGCCGTCGACCAAGGGACAGCCTTTTATTTTCATCGATGCAGGGGCGAATGTCGACAGCAAGCCAATCCATCTCGCGCAGTTCGCGATAATGGGTGAGGCCTTTGCAAGGTCGATGGGCGTGCACAAGCCGAAAATCGGCCTGCTCAGCATAGGCGAAGAGGACGTGAAAGGCAATGATCTGACGAAGGAAGCATTCAAGATGCTGTCGGGTATGCCAATAAATTTTGTCGGAAATGTCGAAGGGAAGCTGCTTTTCGAGAGGACTGCCGACGTTGTCGTATGCGACGGTTTCGTAGGCAACATCGTCCTTAAGTCATGCGAAAGCCTGGCAAAGGCCATCTCCTTCTGGCTCAAGACGGCTTTCAAGAAGAATACCGTACGCCAGGCCAGCGCGATACTCGGGATGAACGCGTTCAGGGAGCTGAAGGAAGTTGCGGACTATGAGGAATATGGCGGAGCCCCCCTCCTCGGAGTGAACGGCGTCTGCATCATAGGCCACGGGAGCTCTTCGCCAAAAGCCATTAAAAATGCAATAAGAGTGTCCGCCGAAATTGTAAAATATAAAGTCAACGACCATATTACCTCCAGACTCGTTGAATGCGGTATAGCGGCAAAACATACATAGATTACAGATACGGATTATGGGAATAAAAATAATAGGAACAGGATCATATGTGCCTGAAAAGGTGCTGACCAACCTCGATCTCGAGAAGATGGTCGACACCAGCGACGAATGGATCCGCACCAGGACGGGTATCGTCGAAAGGCGGATCGCATCAGATGCCGAGGCCACCTCCGACATGGCCTGCAAGGCCGCGCTCAGGGCCATGGAGATGTCCAGGACAAAGCCGGACGAGCTTGATCTCATCGTTGTAGCCACCATTACTTCTGACAGAATCACACCCAGCACAGCCTGCATACTGCAGTCCAAGCTCAAGGCAGCCAATGCCGCATGCTTCGATCTCCAGGCGGCATGCACGGGATTCCTCTACTCCCTTGAAGTCGTCAATGCACTCATGATCAGCAATCCGAAATTCAAAAAGGCGCTGATCATCGGCGTCGAAAAACTCTCCGTGATAACCGACTGGAAGGACAGGAACACCTGCGTGCTCTTCGGCGACGGAGCCGGAGCCGTGATCCTGGAAAAGAGGATGGGCAAGCACGATATCGGCGGGATACTCGCCAGCAAGCTCGCATCGAACGGCAATTTCAGCGAGCTCATCAAGGTTCCGGCGGGCGGTTCGGCGATTCCTACAAGCGCTGATACGGTGAAGAAGAGGATGCATTACCTTTCGATGGAGGGACAGGAGGTATTCAAACTCGCCGTAAACGAGATGGCGAAGGCCTGCCAGGACGTCCTAACCAGGGCCAAGGTCGATATTTCAGAGATCAGATGGCTGATACCGCACCAGGCCAACCTCAGGATAATCCATGCCGTCGGCAAGAAGCTCGAAATACCCGACGAGAAAGTCTATATCAACGTCCACAAGTACGGCAATACCTCAGCTGCATCCGTGGTAATCTCACTCGATGAGATTGTCAGGACAGGCCAGATCGAACGCGGCGACTACATCCTTCTGACCGCATTCGGCGCCGGAATCACCTGGGGCGCAAATCTGCTCCGCTGGTAGAAATTCCCCGGCAATTCCTATAACTCAGAAGTCCGTATCTTGAACAAGAAAATACCATACCTAGCAGTGAACCTCATCGCTCCGGGCCTCGGACAGCTGTACGCCAGGAAATGGCTTCTAGGCTCACTGATGCTTTCAGCCGGGATCCTTACAACCCTGTGGTTCACCTGGGAGGCGCTGTATCCCCTCTACAGGAACATCCAGAACGTCCTCAATGACCAGGAAATGGACTTGAAGCTGTTCAATTGCAGAAACCTTATACTCTCGCCAGTCCTTCTTGTGGTGATATGGGTGATCAGCTACGTGGAGCTTATTATGTCGAAGGAAAAAGGGCAGAAGCCGTCGGAATAGTCAACCGATGACAACTCTGTTCTTGCCG
This sequence comes from uncultured Victivallis sp., assembly GCA_964506605.1. Classification (GTDB taxonomy): domain Bacteria; phylum Verrucomicrobiota; class Lentisphaeria; order Victivallales; family GWF2-50-93; genus GWF2-50-93. The sequence goes on from CAZDNQ010000007.1 coordinate 17,791, forward strand.
TTCGCCTTGGCCTTGTATAGGCTCTGGTCCGCAGTCCGGATTATCGACATGAGATCCTTTTCAACCTCTTTCCCGATAAATCCCGAAGACGCGCCGATGCTGACAGTCACCTTGAATCCAAAGGCAGCCTCCGTCTTATCCTCAATGCCCTTCCTCAGTCTTTCGCACAGGTTACCGGCGGAGGCCTCATCCTTGCTGTCGGCATAGATTATGAATTCCTCCCCTCCATATCTTCCGGCGAGATCCGCCTTCCTTATAGTGTCTCCTATGACCGAGGATACAAATTTAAGGACTTCATCTCCTTTGGCATGACCATACTTGTCATTAATGTCCTTGAAATTGTCTATGTCGGACATGGCGATGATGACTTTGAACCCCTTCCTTGATGCAAGATGGGCTATCGGGCTTATTGCATTGAAGAATCCCCTCCTGTTCAGGAGTCCTGTAAGTATGTCGCAGGTGCTTTCCTTCGCAAGCCTCTTATTGTCTGTCCAGAGGGTCCGCAGGGTTTCACCGAGCATCTCGACTTCAGGGATGCTTTCGCTGTGTTCCATCAGCCCCGCCATGAAATCCGAGATGTGCTGGTCGTATCTCTCCTCCATGTTTTCCACGCCCTCCAGAGTCCTGAAAAGGTGGAACATCGTGGCGAACTCAGGCGTAAGCATGTAGAATTCGAGTCGGTAGGCGAGGGACAGGAGCTTGGAAAGCTCCGGTGAATTCCCCTGGTCTTTGATCAGCCCCCTGGTCTTGGCGTAGACCTTCTCAAACTTTTCCCTGGTGGCGGCGGGATCCTCAAATATATCCGGAAGAAGCCCCTTTTCCGCGAATGACTTGGCCTTTTTCCAGAACTCGACATGCTCCCTCTCCTCCTCCGCCATCCTGTACCAGAATTTTTTCAGCTTCTCGTCGGAGCATTTTCCCGCTGTCCTGTTATAGAAGGCATATGCCTCGGCGTCCAGCATCAGGCAGTATTTCAGCAGTTCGACCATTTCATTGCCGGAAGGTTCCATCAGGCGCACTCCATAACATGACTTTGAATAATCCCTAATCCCGATTTTGAAAGAGATGAGAGTCTAAAATATGAGTTCAAAATAGAAAAATTCCTTTTACACAAAGCAGTTCATCTCTTTCAAAACCCGAAAGGAGTTCACGTTTCATCGGCAACTGTTGCGTCAGCCTCAACTCGCAGTGGTTACCACAGCTTCGTCTTGTTTCCTTGCAGTTGCCGCGACTCGTGAACTTCGGAATTAGGGATAATGAAAATACAGTTTAAAGCTAGCACTGCTTTCACGAAAGTAAACTATTAATATATGGGGACTTGCCCTATCCCAAAAAGCATAGTTTTTATGTTTTTTTGAAGGATTTATACGGAATTCAGCACTAAATTATAAGTTAACCATAATTATGGCGCAAAATGAAGATCCATTATAAATCCATGTCAATCCTGATGGCCATGTCATTGCCATGCCTGCTTTTCGCGGATGTCCTTGACGATCTTTTTTCACGCGCCACCGACTCCCAGCGCAAGGAGGCCGTGATTGAGGACAGGAAAGGCAACTACGACGAGGCTGTCAGCAAGATGAGGAAAGTCCTGGCGGACACCCGGTACGCCCCCGACGTCCTCTGCGACTATGTCGTCATACTCAAGAGGGCCGGCATATACGATGATGCCCTTAAGGCGTATAATCTGATACCGAAGGACTACAGGATCCCTGATTTTGTCCAGCTCGAAATGGCTGTCGTATACTACAAGCTGGGCAAGCTCCAGGAATCCTCCATCCTGTTCGACAAGTATCTAAGGAAAGATGAGAAGGATGAATCTCTTGTCGCAATCATGGTGGAAGCATGTGCCGGTTCAGGGAACTCCGACAAGGCAATAAGATATCTCGATGCAAGAAAAAAGGGGATGAAGGAAGTTCCCGAGTGGCTTAAAAAGCTTCATGCAAGGGCGATGCACGGCAGGGCGGTGGAGCTGGCAAGGGCGGGGAAGAACCAGGAATCCCTGGACATACTATCCGGACTGCTGAAGGAAAATGGCGACGATCAGGCAATCATGTCCGACTACATACTCGTGCTGTCCTGGGACGGCAGGAAAGACGAGGCCAAGAAGCTTTACGGTGAATATTTCAAGGACAGGAATGCTCCGGAATATCTGGTGAAGGAGATGTCCTCCATGCCGGTCGAAAATGAAACTGTGGAGAAACCGCAGGAAAAGGAAATAAAAGGAGAGGCGGCGGTCCAGAAAATTGAAAATCCAGCCGAACCAGTTGAAACAGCAAGACCGGCGACAATACCTGAAAAAACGGCTGTTACGCCTGCGAAACCGGTTTCCGTCGTAGACCAGCACATACGTTCTGGAAAACTGAACGAGGCAATTGATGAAATAGGGAAGGAACTTTCCGCTGCAGGCGATAAGAGGGATGCCCTTTTCAAATCCCTGTCGGAAATACATGCGAAGGCGGTTCAGAAGGCGAGAGACGGGAAATATGATGTGGCGGTTGAAATCCTCGACAAACTCCTTGAAACAAGATATGACATTCCTGCCACGCTCGCGGACAAGATAATTATAATGTCCTGGGCGGGCAAATATGATGATGTCATATCCATGTATTCCAAATACTGCGATTCATATGCTCCAAAGCCATATCTGCTCGATGCCGTCGGAACCTCCTACAGGAGGACTGGCAGATATGCGGAAGCGATTGAGTGCTATGAAAAGTCTCTTTCCTTGAACCCGGATAATCCCGATGCCGTGAAAGGAAAAGTTTTCTCGTTGATTGGAGCCAGGCGAAATTCCGAAGCCCATACCTTTATCCAGAAGGAGATGGAGAAATACCAGGATCCCCCGAACTGGCTGAAGATGCTGACATGTGAAGCGTATATTGTAGAAGGCAGTTATGACAAGGCTGGAAATTTCCTTAGGTCTTACCTGAAAACCAATCCGAACGACGCTGACGCCAAGAAAATGATGATCGACGTCCTCATCCAGCAGAAGACAGGGCTGAAGGAGGCCATGGGCATGGTTGAAGAGCTGATAGCTGCGGATCCTTCCAATCCGGACCTCTTATTCCTCAAGGTTACATTGCTCCAGCTTTCCAGGGAATATCTGGCGGCTTATGCCCTCAACCAGAAAATTCTTTCGATAAACAAGTTCTACCGTCCGTCAATAAACACAAAATACCATATCCTCCTCGACATCAAGGCGGCCATTCTTGCGAATCAGATGCTGAAGGAGTCCGGAGACGACGTGTCATATGCCGTCAAGAAGCGGATCATGGGGGATCTTGCCGCAGAACAGCTATCCTGGAAGGATTATAAGAAGGCATTGGAAATCCTTGACGAAAACATAAGGACCTATGACAAATACAAGAATATTCCCGAAGCATCGGAAGACGCTGAGAAGCTCAAGATACGTGCGCGTTTCGACAGAATATTGGCTCTTTTCCAGGCGGAGAGGATGCAGGATCTGATCAAGGAATATGAAAATCTCAAGGAAGACGGTGTCGATACTCCATCATGGCTAAGGCTGAATGTCGCATCCGCATACCTCTACTGCCGCCAGCCGGATACCGCCCTCTCCATGTACAGGGAGATCCATGATGAAATGAAAAGAAATGACATGGACAAATATCCCGACAACTATCTGGTGCTCCAGGGCATATACGCATGCCTTGTCGAGATTGAGGACCAAAGAGGCGCTTATGACATACTCGAGATTCTGGAAAAGGAAACTCCGTCTTTCGCCAGGCCAAACGGGGTCTATGTCCAGAATCCGGAAAAAATGGAGCTGGCAGTTGAAAAGGGCTGGTGGTACATATACAACGACCAGTTGTCCTATGCCGATGAATATCTGACCGGGCTTGTCGAATCGGCACCCAACAACACGGTCGCCCGTACTGCCCTCGCCTATGTGCACTACTACCGTGGCTGGCCGCGGCTGGCGCTCGAGGATTTCCAGATCTCCACAGCTCTTGATCCAAATGACAGATCCGCCCAGGTGGGACTTGCATACACGCTGAACGAAAATGACGAGTATGAGAAGGCGAGGACCCTGGCTGCGGAACTCGCAAAACAGTATCCTGCGGACCTGGACGTCAAAAAACTCCTCCGTTCATTCGAGCTCCAGGAAAAAAGGACTCTCACCATCGACAGCAATTATTCAAACGAAGGGAACTTCTCCGACGGGTCCGGAGTCACGATACGGCTTGACCAGCCGATATATCCCGACAGGAAGGTATATGTTGAGTCGCTGTGGCTCTTCACTTCCCAGCCCAAGGAGTCGAACCAGGAGGGGAAGAGGAGGAACATCTTCCGCGGAGCCGTCGGATTCGACTGGCGCCTGAACAGCTACCTGTGGATATTCGGCGAGGCCTCCATGGACTACCATGCGGAAAATCCGGGGTTCATGGCCGGGCTGAGGTTCAAGCCTACTGACAGCCTGACATTGAGCGGCTTCTATAATTCATACACCCTCAACATGCCTCCGAAGGCACTGCTGTACGACAAGAAGGGTCAGGAGGCCAACATTTCAGCCGAATACAGGTACAACGAGGATCTGATATTCAACGGCGGATTCTCCAATGTCTGGGTTTCCGACGGGAACATCAACCAGACATACAGCTGGAAAGTCGACAAGGGCATCTATTCGACCGCCTACTGGAAGTTCCGCGCCTCCGTCGAGGGTTCCACCACTACGAACACAAAATTCAGGGACAGCGAGTATTACGCACCCAAGTATTATACATCAATATATTTCGTGCCGATGGTCGAACACCTCTGGTACAGGAGCTATGAGACATCCATAGTCGACAGGCTTTTCCTGGGGATCGGACCGCACTGGGAGAAGGACTTCACCTGCAAAAGCCAGTATTACGCGCGCTATGAACAGGAATATGTACTAACGGATTATTTCAGCTTCAAGGTTGGCGGGAAAATAGGCAAGGAACGATATGGAGACGACAATCCCTGCGGCTGGGGATTATACGGAAGCATAACTTTTAAGTTTTAATCAAGGCGGAACTTTTTGAAAAATCTATCAATCATATCTGTCTTCATGCTATGCATTTCCATGGCGGCGCAGAACCTGTCCGTGTTTTCCGGCGGGGACTTCAAGTCCAGCAGGCTAATCGACCTAAGCAAGGGTTTCCCTGAAAACTCGTTCCTGGTGCTCTGCTACCACGACATACCGAACAAAATAACCGACGACAAGGACGGATATGCGGTGGAACTGCAGTCTTTCGTGCTGCAACTGGAATTCCTGAAGTCCCAGAACTGCACCTTCATAGGAATCGATGATCTGCTCAAGGCTAAATCCGGAGAGAAGAAAATTCCGGAGAAGGCCATACTGCTTACCTTCGACGACGCTTACGACAGCTTCTACCTGAATGTCCTGCCTGTCCTCAAGCTCTACAAATGCCCGGCTGTCCTGGCGGTGGTGACCAGCTGGATAGACAATCCTCCTCCAGATCCAGAATATAATAAGAAGTTCATGACCTGGGACCAGCTCCGGGAAGTCGCCTCCTCCGGACTCGTAAATGTCGCCAGCCATAGCGACAACTCCCACAGGGGCGTGCTGATGAACCCTCTCGGAAGCATCGCCTCAGCCCTCCAAAACAGAATATATGATCCCGTACAGAAAAGATATGAGACATCCTCCGAATATCTGAAGAGGATAGATGACGACTTCGGCAGATCCTTTTCCACGCTTAAGGAGAAGACCGGAATCGCACCGGTAACAATCATATGGCCTTATGGCAGATACAACAGCATGACCATTGAAGAGGCGAAAAAGACCGGTTTCAAACTCATGTTCACTCTTGACGACGGATTCGGCAGCCCAGACAAGCTCGAAGCGATACCAAGATACATGATAATGAACAATCCCCCTATCGAGTCGTTCGCAGCCATGTTCAGGAAAAATTTCACCAAACTTGAAAGACTGCGCATAGTGCATGCCGATATCGATTCAGTATATGACGCCGATCCCGAAAAGATGAGCAAAAATATCGATGCATTCATTGAAAGGATAAACAAGATCAAACCATCTGCCGTGTACCTCCAGGCATTCTGTGACGACAAGGGCGACGGGAACGTTTCCTCTGTCTACTTCAACAACAGGATTCTGCCGGTTAAGGCCGACATCTTCAGCAGGATAGCGCGTTCGCTGTTTGTCAGAGGGATGGCGGTCTATGCCTGGATGCCGGCAATGACATATGTGCTTCCTGATGAAAAAGAGGGCGAAAAGCTCAGGGTCTGCGAATTCCGCAACGGCAAAATACAGCCTTCCACATCCTGGTATAAGAGACTGTCCCCTTTCAATGAGGATGCCTGCGCGAAGATCGAGATGATTTTCGAGGATCTCGCGACATACTGCGATTTCGAAGGCATACTGTTCCAGGACGACGCATACATGAACGACTACGAGGATTTCAGCCCGGACGCTCTCGTAGAATATGTGAAGGTCTCATCCGATGCCAGCCTTCCACCTGAAAAGCTCAGCGCGGAACAGAAGGATAAATGGACCGACACCAAGACTGAAAGGATAATGTATCTCACCGACAGGATCAGGAAGAAGGTGCTCCTATATCGTCCCTTGACACGCTTCGCCCGTACATTGTACGCTCCGGTGCTCCTGAATCCCGGAAGCGAGGAATGGTTCTGCCAGAACTATGAGAAGACTCTGAATCATTTCGACTACGCGGTAATCATGGCATATCCTAAGATGGAAGACATCTTCTGGGAGTCCAGATGGCTGAAGTCACTGGTGAATAAAGCTTCCGCCCATCCAGCCGGCCTTGACAGGACCGTCTTCAAGACACAGTCATTCAACTGGAAGAACGACCAGTGGATCGATTCCTCCACAGTAGACAAATGGCTGAGGACGCTGGTGGCGGCCGGAGCACACCACATAGCCTATTACCCCGACGACTATGCGGAAAACAAGCCGGACCTGAAGATAATAAGGGATATGATATCTACGAAGGACTTCCCTCTAGACAAGAAATGAGAAGACAATGATGGAATACATATACAATTTCGTGTTCTACTATCCGTTGCTGATGGGTTTCATCTGGATGTTCGGATCCATATTGTTCCGCGCCTACAGGGACAAAGCTTCCATCAGCGAACCTGAGATTCCAGAAGAGCCCATGGTGTCGGTTCTCGTCCCCTGCCACAACGAGGAGGAATGCATAGAGGATACGATCCGCTATCTGCAGCTCCAGACCTACAGGAACTTCGAGATTATCGCCATAGACGACGCCAGCAAGGACAGGACGGGGGAGATACTCAGGAAACTTCAAAAGGAATTCTCCAACCTGAGGGTGATCACGCTCAAGAGCAACCAGGGAAAAGGCACCGGGCTGACTATGGCTGCAATGGCAAGCAAGGGGGAATTCCTAGTTGGAATCGATGCAGACGCCTTGCTGGATCCCAGTGCTATAAAGTGGATACTCTGGCACTTCATTAACTTTCCAAGGGTCGGCGCCGTGACGGGCAATCCCAAGGTCAGGAACAGGACGACCCTCCTTGCAAAAATACAGGTCGGCGAATACTCGACCATAATAGGTATGATCAAGAGGACCCAGAGGATACTCGGCAAGATCTATACCGTTTCCGGCGTCGTTGCGGCGTTCAGGAAGAAAGCCCTCCTCGACGTCGGATGGTGGTCCAACAACATGGTCACCGAGGATATAGACGTCAGCTGGAAGCTCCAGCTAGACAAATGGGACATCAGATACGAGGCCAATGCATTATGCTGGATACTTGTGCCCGAGACCCTGAAGGGAATCTTCAAGCAGCGGCTCCGCTGGTCGCAGGGCGGGAATGAAGTGCTGATAAAGTATTTCCGGAAGATGCTCGACTGGAAGAACCGCCGCATATGGCCCCTCTACATGGAATACGCCGCCAGCGTGCTATGGTGCTACCTGTTCATGCTCACCGTGCTGGTCTGGATACTTCATGTGTCCGGAGTGCCGCTTCCCCATGGCCTGCAGATCAGAAGCATACTGCCGGGGTGGACCGGCGTCATGCTTGCCGGAGTATGCATGCTCCAGCTCACAGTCGGTATAATGTTCGATGCAAGATATGACAGGACGCTCCTGAAGATAATCCCATGGATGATCTGGTATCCGGCGATATACTGGATAATCACATGCATAACCACCATAATCGCCTTCCCGAAGGCGCTGTTCAAGAAGAAGGACACCTTGGCGGTGTGGGAAAGTCCGGACAGGGGGTTGTCATGAGCGAGCATAAGCAGTTCGACAAGCCGATCATCATAGACAGCCCGACGCTTGTTTCCAAGACCCAGAAGTTTACCGAATGGGGCCTGCACATACTCGGATGGATAGCCTGGATGATCTTCATCCGCCCGCTCATTCTTCTTGTGCTTTGGTATGTCGCATACAGGTTCTTCAACTACCAGATGTTCAAGCTTGAGGGGATTGAGAACCCGGAATATTTCGGCATAGGCGCTGGAGTCCTCG
>CAZDNQ010000008.1:0-25584 GCA_964506605.1 uncultured Victivallis sp.
AAACGGATATGACAGTAATGTGGCTGTCGGCTACAGGTCCAACGCATATGCTGGAACAGGAACTCTGAGTGGAGCTGTCTCGGTGGGCTATAGCTCGAACAGCTACAGCGGGAACGCTTCTGTTTCCGGAGGTGTTGCAGTAGGCCATTATGCTAATGCAAGACACAATACTAATGAAAAAAGCTCCGGCGCTGTTGCGGTCGGATGGGGCGCGAATGCTTATGTCAATGGCGTCGCCCTCGGACATAGCGCCACAGGATATTCCAAGGGCGTTGCAGTCGGATACAAGGCTACCGGCTCTTCGCAGGGAGTAGCATTGGGATATATGGCGAATGGATATGTCTGTGGAACAGCAATGGGCTTCAGGGCAAATGCCGGAAACCAGTATATGTCTTTTGCAAAAGGTGGATACTCGCGATGCCAGCGGTACAACGAGGAATGGAAGGGGGCGGATATCCTTCCAGTAGACCCTTCTACAGGACAACTGTCCGGCTATAACAAATTTGGATATGGACAGGTTGACTGGAACGGTCTAACCAATACCTCCACAGTCACTGAATTATACCTTGGAGGTTCGGTTGGAAAGAGGTTTGTCCTCCAGGATAATTCCGCAGTCGCATTTAAATTGATGGTGGTGGCTATCAACACGAGCACGGGAGATTCTTCAGTATGGCATATGTCCGGTGGGATAAAGCGCCGAGCAGGTGCTGCAACAACCGCTATCATAGGCAGCATCAGTAGTGACACAACTGTGACCCAGGGAACTCTTACGGCAAATCCTACACTGACGGCCGACACTACCAACGGCGCGCTGAAACTTTCAGTCACCGGCTTGGCCGGCATAGCAGTCAAATGGAACGCCGCCTTGAGCTATTCCGAGGTCAGGGAATAGGCTATTTTCGGGACTGGGAAAGTTTCTTTCTTTCCCTGCCCATCGTGTCGGCGGCGATCATGGCGCTCAACACCTTGTCAGGAGTGATCTTGCCTTCCTCATGATGTATCGAACTGCCTTCCTCGCATGACTTTTCGGCCGCCTTCAACAGCTTGTCGCGGCCGGCGTTCCCAAGGCCGATGTCGGCGAGAGTTGTTGGAAGCCCAACATTCTCGCAGAACGCGAACACCGCCTCCATTTCCGCCGCCGGGGCATCTGTGAGAAAAAGACCTGACAGCGTGCCGAACGCGACTTTCTCCCCATGGTAGAACTGGTGCGTCTCCTCAAGGGCAGTAAGCCCGTTGTGTATGGCATGTGCGGCCGCAAGGCCGGAACTTTCAAAACCGAGCCCGCTGAGAAGTATGTTCGCCTCGACGATGTGATCAAAGGCCGGAGTGACAACATGCTCTTCAGATGCGATCTTCGCGTCTTTGCCGTATGCCAGCAGGGTGTCGTAGCAGAGCTTTGCAAGACCGAGCCCTGTCATCGTACTGAGTCCGCCGCATTCGTTCCTCGACTTGGTGCGGTCGCAGGATCTCGCCTCGAACCAGGTCGCCAGCGCGTCTCCCATCCCGGAAACCAGGAAGCGTGTCGGAGATTCCGCTATCACCGCCGTGTCCACCAGCACGACCTGCGGATTCATCTTCTGGTAGTAGACGGATTCAAAGACCCCTTTTTCCGAGTAGATGACGGCGCAGCCGCTGCAAGAGGCGTCCGTCGAGGCGATGGTAGGGACGATGATCACGGGGATCTTCGCGCGGTCGGCCGCGATCTTGGCTGTATCTATGGCCTTTCCTCCGCCCATGCCGACAATCACGCCTACCTTCTTGACGCTGATGATCTCTGACAGGCGGTCCAGTTCCTTCCCGCAGCACTCTCCGTTGAACGGCTCTACGCTGATGGAATGCCTGGACAGATCATTGCTGTATTTTTCGAGGATTTTCCCGGCAGTTTTGGAAGCCAGCACCATCCCGTTCCTGCCCAGCAGGCTGATCCATTTCGGCAGCTGCTCCAGTGAATTCGCACCCTGTATATACTTCCCCGGGAAAACCGCTTTCATTATCATATTAAGATCTCCTGTAAATTCAAATTTTAACTATCAATTTGCTCTGAACATGTCTCTCTGTTTTATACGCAACCGCGCTTTTCTGTAAAATAACGTTGTGTTCGGCGCAATGCAATGCTTGTGAGGCAGTTGAGGCATTTTAATTGTGATCAAAAGAAGGAATTGAATGTGTGGAAAATTCTATCATACAGGTTTTCTACCAGATGATCCTGCCTAAGCTTGGATCGGTGATCCATGCGTCTGGAGTAGCTTCTTGGAGAGGACTGATCACCGCACAAGTATTCACTTATTTCATAGTAAAAAAAGAAGCTGGCTTTTCGAACCTCACCCTGCTGTCAAAACAATCTCATCGCTGCCGGGCATGGCGTCGAACTGGGCTATGCCGTCTTTCACATCGACCGTCGATGTCCTGTCCTTCTGCTGGATCTTGCATTTCGTCCAGTTTTTCGGGACGGCAGTCCTAAGCGTCAAAGGTGAATCATAGAGGTCGAGCTTCACTTGAGAAGTGAGTTTCAGACGGATCTTGGAGTTGTCTGCGGAAAGCGTTTCAACCTTGCCGTTCTTTCTTTCCGTCTCATACTTGTGATACGAGATATGGTCTGTGATCCAGATGTCGCCGCGGTCCCTGCGTTCGGCGAGCCCGTCGAGGACAGCCTTGAACTGGTCCTGTTTCCAGGCCCAGAAATCCTGGTAGCCCCAGTTCATGTCAGGTCCACGCTCCACGCCATGGGCAATGATGTATCCCATTTCGCCTTCCTTTATCGCCTTGTCTGCGATCGCAAACATTTGGTCCGCTGTTTTCAGGTGGTACACGACGCCATGATTGTCGAATGTCGGACGGTCGATCAGATTGTTCTTTTCCAGCAGGGATTTTGTCTCTTCCGGAGTGATGTTCCAATCCTTGACCCCGGGACGACCCCAGGAGATCAGGCGCGGATTTTTGCCGGGAATTGTGTCCATGATGACCTTGTTGCATTCGCTGATCTCCCATTCGGCATCCTTTAAATTCTGCATGCCGTCATGTGTCATGGTATGGTTCCCGTACGCCATCCCGCTTTTCCAGACGGCCTTTTCGCCTTCCCATTCCGATTTCTTGGCCTTATATTCGCCTTTACCCGGGTTGATGTAGAAGGTGGCGGTCATCTTGCGCTTCACGAGCTCCGGCACCGCCACCTGGTAATGGCTCGGCCAGCTGTCGTCGAACATGATCAGGAAGCATGCCTTGCTGTTGTCCTTCCATTTCGCGATCTCCGTCGAACCGACGGCGGGATTGTCGGCGGCGTGGGAGGAAATTGCAGCGAATATTGAAACAATACTAGTAGTTCCGAAATAACGGAGGGCGGACTTTCCAGTCCGCCAATTTGCGGGTTGGAAAACCCGCGCTCCTTTGAATAGGTAATACCTCAAAAATTTTATCAAACGACTAATAATAAATAAAGTCAATCTCTTCATATACTCCTTCCTGGTATAATTTATTGCGCAGCAAGAAATTATTTTCCAACTTTCGCCTTCATGAACTTGTCGGACTTTATCCAGGCCTCGTTTGTCCCTGTCCCGTATGTCATCTGCAGGACGCGGCCTGCGCCCTTGCGTCCGAAATCAAGCTGGAACTCAATGCCGAATTCGCCTTCAGGAACAGATTTGAATCCGAGGGCCTCCCACGGAATGAGCGCCTCGAGAAGGTATCCGTTCTCAAGCTTCGCGCGTCCGATCTGTATCCCGTTTTCGCTCGCGGCGGCGCGGTCCACGTTGGCGCGCTTGTACGCCATGAAAAGCTGCTTCGTCGGCTTTCCACCCTTGTTCTCGACGTCGGTGAAGAGTTCGACGCAGTCGCCGCCGTACCAATCGGCCTTTTCAGTCACCACTTCCGGTTTTCCGTTCTGCACTTCCGCGACTATCGCAAGCCCGGCCTTTGTCGCGAGCAGCCAGAAGTTCGCGCCTTCATCGTTTAGGCGCTTGCCGTCAACGACATGGCTTCCGAAGAAATGCCATTCCGGCACCTTGTTCTCATCCATCGCAATCCCAAGGGATTTCTTCCAGACATCCTCGTCTATCGAACCGTCGGCTTTTATTGCTGCATCTGCAGCAAACGGGATAACTATATTAGGAGTCTTCGGGCTCCCCGGTTCTGGCAGGTTCTTCCGGAAATCCCCGCCATCCTTTGCTTCTGTACCAGCCGTCTTAGCCAGGGAGAAATAGAATTTGCCAATATGCCCCACCGACATCTGGTCCATCAGCGGGCCGACGCAATTCATATCCACGCGGACCACGTTCTTCCAGTCCGGAGTCTCAGGCAGCGCCTTTGCGGCATCGGGATTCTTCTTGGCGTATTCCCCGTCGACTTTGAAGTCCGGGCCTGTCAGCAGGACATCTGTCCATCCGTCGCTCTCGAAGATCTTGTTGATGTTTTTGCTACGGTAGGCGGCTCCACCCTGCATCTTCAAGGAGAGATACGACTCGCGTGGAAGTGTCCCGTCGCCCTTGAACGTGAATCCGAATCCCAGGCAGTCCTCAGGCTTGATGTTCGGAGGTGCCGGAATGTTCGACCATATTCCGCCGCACCAGTCCTTGTTGACCTTCCCGAACTGCACCTTCAGCACCTGCTCCTTGTCGGGATCCGGGACGATTTCGGTCTTTATGTTCATATATGTCCCGCACGTCTTGTCCTGAGAGAAATCCTTTGCGATGAAGAGGGTGGATTTCTCTTCGGATGAGGATTTCGCGGCCACAGCCTTCTTCTTGCCGTTTGCTCCCTCGATGAAATCCTTGAACGGCATCAGCGTTGGCGCCGGGAATGCAGCAGTCTTCGGTTTCTCATCAAGCGGCCACTGTCCGGCTTTCGCATCCGGTCCTGCCACATCCGCCGCTGAAACCTCAAACCATACCGTCCCCCATTTCGGTGAGAGAGGGAAGCTTATCGCTCCCCCTGTGGAGGTCGTTTCCACCTTGCCCATCCTGCGACCTTCGCAGTCCAGGGCATATACTGAAAGTCCAGGCTGGACCCCGACAAGGCTGACCTGTCCGCGCAACGCCTCTACGAGGATCGGCCCCTTTCCAGTCTTCACATAGTTAAGGAATCCATTCTTGTCCTTCCCGAGCTCCTGTCCGGTGTTCTGATCACGGCCGGCCGCGACAAGTATCATGCGCTTTGATTCCGAAAGAGGTTTGCCGTCCGCGCTTGTGGCCAGCACGTTTGCATAGGGGTTGTCGACCTTGCATTTCAGGTTCTTCGTGGAATTATCGCCCCTCCATCCGGTAAATCCCGCAAATCCCTGAGTCCTCTGTGTGTCCAGGATGATTGTCCCGAAAGCCCAGTCGACTGTCATCTCCTTCGTGTCCGAACGGTAGAAGTTCGTGCCGGGCGCGTTGTCCCCGAGATCGATCTTCCATCTCTTGCATGCGGTGATATAAAGCCTGTAGAGCCACTGGAAATCCACGATCTGGTTTTGGAACGCGCGCGCATTCGGAATCACAAGGAAACGGTCGTCGAGCCAGCCCATGGTGTATTTGCCGTCCTCGCTTTTACCGATAGGCATCGCGTTGGCGGGTATCGAAGCAAGCTCAACCGCGCCTTCCAGTTTGTCATAGGACAATGTCTTCTCGGCATCCCATGGCGCTGAGACCTTGAAGTTGACCGGCGAGGACAGGGTGACGACCTTCACATTCGGGTTGACGGCCTTTGCCGGGGCTCCGATGTCGCGCTTCTTGTGGTAGCGGTCGCAGTACGGATTGTCGCCGATCACGACTGCGTGCTTGGCCTTGCTGTAATCTCCGCTTGCGCTGCGTCCGGTCATGAACACCACGTCGGCGTCACCTTCATACGCTTTATCGAAGAACACACTTTCGACCTCATGGAGCAGGGGCAGGAACAGAGCCGCGTTTCCAATGGTTCCGCTGCCGCCGCTGAGTCCGAGGGCATGGAGGTTCTGTTCATACATGTCTTCGGCGGAATATGCTATGTCCGCCTTGTATCTGGGCTTTGCGAAATCCGCACGGATGAATAGGGGGGAGCAGATCCTGTTCACGGCCATCCATGGGACATTATGCGAATAGCTGTATGTATGGTCGAATGCGTTCTTGTACGCCAGGTAATCAAAACGCGTGTCATAATTCGGCATCGGAACTCCGACCCAGCGGTGCGAGTACGAGAAATGCAGGCTCTGCGTCACACCCTGGAATGCAGTTATCGCGGCGACTGAAAGATTGACGTCCGCGCATGTCGTGAGCGAGCCGCCTGTCCATTCGCCGTTTATCCCGGGGATTCCGCGGACCTTTACACGCGGAATGTTAGAGAACCAGTTTGTCGTCTTGACGTCGACGCCTTCGACTGTCGCCCCCTTGCTGCTTGGCCTGGCGTTCCAGGCGGTGTATGCCGGAGCATAGAGATGCGCTGCGATTGTGCCTGTTCCCTGTACTTCGGCGTACTGGTTGATTGCTCCCTGGAGTTCGTGTGAGCCGACTATGACACCCTTGAATCCGAGACTGCGGAGCTGTTTCGATGCCTGCTGGTAGAATGAAATGGATGATTCGGCGAGATGGGCGTAATAGTCGTTTATGCGCGCCGCGCCGCGCGTCTTCGAGCGGTACGGACGATCCCAGTCGAGCAGGGTGACGATCCTCGGACGGAATACATTCCCCTTTGCCGGATCCTCGCCTTCAAACAGGCCTTTCTTTCCGTCGGCATCCGTCCAGGCGGCGTCCAGCTTCTCACGAGTGCCGTATTTCTCCAGAAGCCATCTGTTCCATTCGGAATCATGCCACTTCTGCATCTTGTCGGTGAGCTTGAAGCTCCAGTCCCAGAACTGCCCGTTCTCGTTTATGATCTCGACGGTTGCAAGACCCGGTTCCTCGCCCCAGGTCCGTCCGGTATAAGGATTTTTGTGGTTCAGGAATTCGTTGGCCGAGCGTTTCCAGGCTTCTACGATCTTAGGATGAGGGAAGACTCCTTTCCATCCGGCGTTGCCGAGTTTGTTCATGGCTTCACCGTCCTCAAGTCCGTCCTCCGGAAGGAATGAGCGGGAGTCCACGAAATCCATGTAGACGTAGATGCCGCGTTTGAACAGCTCAGCTGCAAGCTTGTCCAGGCGGTCCATCCCCTTCGGATCAAGCAGGCTGTTGCTGGCGGGCTTCTCCTGCAGATAACCAAGCCCGGCGCGTGCAAGATCATTGTGGTGAAATCTTACCAGATTGTATCCAGCCGCAGCGATGCCGTCCGCCATTTTCGCGATTTCCTCCGGCTTTTCCGGGAAGGTCATTCCGTATACGGTGGTTGTCCCCCAGAATCTCGCAGGAGTCTTGTCAGCGAAATACAGTTTTCCATCGGGACCTGACTGCACCACACCATGTTTTCCCGCAGGCGCATCGAAGAGCCAGCTTCCGACGTTCACGACGGAATCAGCCGCGAATTCAGGATACGCCTTTTCAGGCCACGGAACAAGATCCGACGCGTCCGGAAGCGATTCCGGCGGAGTCGCCGTCGGAATCTGGAGCTGCGCGTCCGCGGCTGAAATTGAACTTGTGATCAAAAGCGCGAGTACAAACGGGGATAGGAATCCGGCAGTTTTCATCTTGAGCATGGCATCTTCTCCTTAACGGTGAAATTGACAACGATAAGAAAAATACTATCGATAGCATTATTATAGGCTTCCCGAGCGGAATGTCAATGACGGAGAATTGAAAAAAGTAGGATAAAATAGAAGGGCTGTCCATTGCTCAGTCATTTAATGGGCATTGAAAGAAACAGGCTTAAATGGTATAATATCAAATTATGACAGCTGCCATACAGATTGCACAGATGTCCCGTAAGGAGAAACTCCAGACGATGGAGGCCATATGGGCTGATTTGTCCAGGGACGATGCAAATATCGAGTCGCCCTCATGGCACGGTGAAGTTCTGAAGGAGACCGAGGCTCGAATTGTTTCCGGCAAGGAGAAATCCATTGACTGGACGCTTGCAAAACGCAATCTGAGGAAGCGTTTTGAATGAAGATAAAGATCCTTCCCTCGGCTATTGAAGACCTATATATCGGCCGTTTATTCTACGAAAAGCAAGGGGATGGGCTTGGAGAGTATTTCTTCGACACTCTGTTTTCCGATATTGACTCGCTTGCCCTATATGCTGGAATACATCTCAAGACATTTGGCTGCCATCGCCTGCTTTCCAAAAGGTTTCCATATGCCATCTACTATAAAATTGATGGTGATCTGATTGTGGTCTACAGAGTCCTGGACCTGCGTTGCCATCCGGATAGAATTCGGCAGTCCTTGAAGTAGAAGAGAGTTGAGCTTATTGAGGCAGAGCTTAAATTCTTTGAGACTAATGTTCGAGGTTTATTCTCTCTTTAATATCATCAGGAGTTTTCACCTCACCCTGGAGTGCGCAAACACAGTTTACGCTCATAAATTTTGATATGCTTTTTGCACAAGGACAAATAAAGGCGACTCCTGTCACCTCACAATTGCGGACAGGATGTTTCCGACGTAAATAAAGAATATAGAATAATCTCTGTGGATCCGTGCCTTTGTGAGAGGAAAAGTATTTTCTCGGGCATTCTCAGCAGGAGAACGAGTTACTTCAACTCCAGAACTACATCGTTCTTAGCCTTGAACAGCTCGCCGGGTATCAGGTTGCCGGCGAGTTTTTCCCCGTTAAGCACAAGGGATTTCACGCCTTTGCCGCTCTTCCCGTTCCGGATTGTGATGTTGAAGTCCTTCCCGCGGAACTTTCGGGTCACCTTGATCTCCTTCCAGTCCGACGGCAGGCAAGGATCGATCTTCAGCCCGTCATAGTCCGGCTGGATCCCGAGTATGTACTGCGTTGCGGAGAAATAGGACCATGATGCCGTTCCAGAAAGCCAGGGGAGGCGCGACGCCCCGAACCTGCGGCTGTATTTGCTGTGGGTCGACTGGCAGTGGACATAAGGCTCGATCTGCCTGATCTCGGCCCTGGTGTTGTATGCCGCCGGCATGTAGTTCCGATAGTATTCGTACGCCCTTTCGGCATGACCGAGCATCGTCTCGGCCATCACAGCCCATCCCTGCGTATGGGAGAATATGCCGCCGTTCTCCTTGTGCCCTTCATTGAGGACTACAGCCCTGACAACATGGTAGTCGGTCTTGCGGAACGGAGGTGCGCAGAGCATTATGCCATATTCGGTCGCAAGCCGGTCCTTCACGGACTGCATCGCGGTCTCAGCCTGCTCCTGTGTCGCCGCGCCGCTTATCACGGCCCAGCTCTGCGCGTTGAGGAAAATCGATCCTTCGGGATCTTTCTTCGTCCCGATTATCGAACCGTCCTCCCTGAACGCCCTGATGAACCAGTCGCCGTCCCAGCAGTGCTTCTGGATGTTCCTGTCAAGTTCGGCGAGCTTCTTCTCAGCCCATTCGATCTCCTTGTGGAACTTCAGCCGCGTGCAGATGTCGATGTAGATTTTCAATCCGTACCTGAGCTGGAACGTCACGAAAATACTTTCACCGTGATAACCGAGCTTTAGACAGTCGTTCCAGTCGGCTTCGAGCCCACATGGCAGCCCGTGCGCGCCGCTCCTCTCAAGATTGAACTCGATAGCCCTGCGCAGATGTCCGAGCACGGTGTCCTTGCCCTTGTCGGCATAAGGAAGAACCTTAGTGTAGAAATCAATGTCGCCGGTTTCCTTCACGTACGCCGGGATCGTGTTGAAAAGCCAGAGGCAGTCGTCTGACCTGTAATGTTCCGCTTCAGGAGGCTGCTCATTTCCGGGATTGTGTGCGAACTGCTTTACAACCCTCATCGCCCCGCCGGTGGAGACCTGCCCGGTGATCATCAGCTCAAGCCTCTTCCCGGAATCCGCAGGGATCATCGACAATGCTCCGAGCATGTCCTGGACCGTATCACGGTATCCGAGCCCGTCGCGCTCCCCGGAATAGACGAGGCTCGCCGCCCTCGACCACGCAAACGTGATCAGGCTGTTATATGCGTTCCAGACGTTTATCATGCTGTTGAACTCGTTGTCTGGCGTCTGGACCGTCAGTATTCCGAGAAGCCTGTGCCAGTGGTCCTTCACCTTCTGGAGTTCCTTCTTAAGGACAGGAATATCTCCAAATTTCTTAAGTACTGCTTTTCCCTCGCGTTCAGCCTTGCCGATCCCGACAAGCACGGCGATCTCCCTGCTTTCGCCAGGGGCGAGAGATATCTCCATCCTCATTCCGGCGCATCCGTTGTCGCCGTGGGCGAGGGAGTTTGTGCACTTGTTGTTCTCGACAGCAACCGGATTTGCGTATGTCCTGTATCCGCCTATGAAAGTATCCCTGTCGGTCTCGAAATCCTTGATCTCGGCGCCTGCAACCGCGAAGAACGCGTTCCTGCACTGGTCTCGGTTCTGGAAGTTCTGCGGATCCTCAGGGACATTGTCCAGCATCGCATACCGGATGATCCCGTCCACATAGTCCATCTTGATCGTATACTGCGTGAACTGCAGGTTGATCAGATCCTGGAAGAGATTCCATTCCGAGGCGAATTCAAGATAGCTGAAGACAGAAAGATTTCTTGGAGCGGATCCTTTGTTCTCGATCTTCAGCATCCATACCTCGAAATTACTTTCCATTGGAACGAAGTACGTCGTCTCGGTTTTGATGTCTGAATATTCGGATTCAATTACGGTGTAGGCCGTACCGTGGCGGCAGACGGTCTTGTATTTGTCGAGAGGTTTCCCGACAGGCTGCCAGGATGTCGACCAGTAGTCATTGCTCTTGTTGTCGCGGATGTAGAAATATCGGCCGGGCTGGTCAAGAGGGATCGCGTTTGTGCGTGTCCTGGTGTAGCGCCCCTGCGCGGACGACTTGTAGAAGCTGTATCCGCCGGCGTTGTTGGTTATGATGGCCCCGTATTCCGTCGTCCCGAGATAGTTGCTCCATGATTTCGGGGTGTCCGGCCGGTCGATCACATATTCCTTGTTCTTGTCGTCAAAATGTCCGTACTGCATAAATGTTTCCTTATTATGATTATTTTCCAATTATACAAATCAAATCAAACAGCAGACAGGAATGTCTGCGTTACTCTACCATTTAATCTCGACGAATCCATTTGCCAATCTAACTTCATTGCCCTGCCAGATGACCTTTGTGACGCCATCCGGGACTTTCAGGCTTATTGCGCGCTTCGCGGAAAGATAGGGGTGGAGCCATGGACGGCTGATCTTAACTGCGACTTTCGCAGGATTCTTCTCCGTCACTTCCATCTTTACGTTGCTCCTGAGCCAGAGCCATATTGACAATTCCCCCTGCGACGCGTACCAGGCATCCGGACAGTTTGCGAACTTCGCACAGAAGTCCTCGAACTTCTTCCACTGCTCGTCGGTCTTGCCGATCTGCCAGCTGTGCCCCCAGAAATAGAATATGCCACCGTCCTTCGCCCTCGTCTCGTCCCATTGCCTCAGGAGATCTTTTTCATTTCCAAAGAAACCGTTGGTCTTCAATGTCATCAGATCTCCGATTGTGTCGACAGTGAAGACAGTCCCGGGAGTTGTGCGGCATGACCAGTATCCTGCGGCCTTGACGGCGCGGATGACATAGTCGCCCTCGACATCGTATGACGCCGCGTAGCCGTTTGGATATGAGAACGATATGGCAGGATGGGCAAGCGTCTTCTCCAGCAGCTTGCGCATTGACACACATTCCTCGGCTGCACGCTCAGGAGTAAGACGGTAGAGGGATGGGTGATGGTAGCAGTGCGAGCCTATCTCCGCGTTCATCCCCTCCAGCTTGTCCAGGAATTTCATGGCAGGAGCATCATTGTTCAGGAAGAATGTCGGACGGTATCCGAGCCTGTTCAGGATTTCAGCACAACGGAGATCATCAGGCTTGCCGTCATCCCAGGTGGTCAGGACAGCAGTTTTCTTACCCGCCGGCAGAAGAGGGAATGAAGGCAAGTCCCCGGTCAGTCCGGAACCGATCAGTTCAAGCTGTCCGGATTCGGTTTTTGAAGAGTCGACGACCTTCATGAGTTCGAGATCCGCCAGGAGAGGCTCCTTCTGCTCCCGTGTGATGCTGTGCTGGAGTTCTGCGATCTTGGACATGGATGCCGTCTTGAAGGAAAGCTTTTTCATGGGAGAGGACATGTAGGAATAGATGCATCCGGGCCTCTTCCATTGGTCGAACGGATATGGGGCCTGGAATCTTTTGCCGTCCTCCCCCTCGAAGGTCACAGTGCAGTCCTTCGTCAGAGGCGCCTTCAGCATCCAGAGGCCGGGAGGAAGAGGGCAGGGGAGATTTGCCGTGCCGTCAGGTTTGAGTTCAAGTCCGACAGTGGCGACCTTTGAGGCATCGAGCGAAGGCTGGGATACCTGTTCAAGGGACACCTGTGCGACCGGATAGAGCCGCTTGTATTTCCAGAGGTCGTCATATACCGGAGTGACTCGGACGCTGCTGATCGGGAATGGAGAATATATCCAGAACTCAAATATCTGGGGTTCCTCCTTCCTCGACTGGAAGTTCTCCATGATGTTGGCGGAGATGGTCTGGCCAGTCGTCACAACTGATACGCCCATATGATTGTTGAACCAGGATTTCTCCTCGCCTTCCTTGGTGCAGAACTCGACAATACCGCGATACCAGCCGGACGCGAGAGGATCCTGGACTTTCCATTCGATGAAAGCATCATCCTTCTTCTTGTAGTTCGCCTCGCAGGACTTGTCGATGGTGACAGCCTTCTTCCCTCCGGAAAGATCAATGATTTTCCCTCCGGTGGACTGTTCGGCAGTGAAGACAGTTTTCTTGCCATCCTGTGCGGAGACAGAATAAATTGATGCGATGAAGAAGAAAGATAGAAAGAGAATTTTTAAAGATATCTTAGGCATTGTCTTTTTCCTTTTAAATTTGCTGCAGTAGTGATGCATGCACGTCAAGTAGGTACGTGCCCTGGTCGCCTATGGCGCCGCCGCAGGCGGGTAAACTTCAGCATGTACCATCTTTATGTCTTAGAATGGGACAGGCTTCCGACTTCGCCCGAGGGCTACGCCGGACACAGAAAGCCCGTCCCTACTTTCCTAACACTCCCGTAATTGCATTCGCCATGACCTCGTGCCCTTTTGCGTTCGGATGCGCCTGGTCGGCCATATACGCGTCAATCCCGTCCCTGCCGAACGATTTGAACTCCTTTGCCGCATCGCATAGGGCGAGCCCGCGTTCTTTCGCTATTGCGCGCACGCATTCGGCATAGTCGTCCATCATGAAGAACCGTTCGTTCTTGCCAGGAATGGTGGAGATCAGCAGAACAGATGAAGCACCGTTTGTCTTGCGGGCGATCCTGTCGAGATAATCATTAAGCGAATATGTGAAATACTCCTTGGAATACCCCCAGGTCTTGTCGTTGTATCCGTACATAATAGTGACGAGATCCGGCGGATTACCGGCGAAATCCCTGTCCAGCCACAGCCTGAGATCGTTCCCCTGGGCGCCGCCGACGGCCTTGCTGACGACAGTAATCTGGTCATATCCGTATTTCTGCCTGAGAAGCTTCTCGAGCACTTGGGCGTATCTCTCAGTGTCAGGGTTCTTTAGGGATGTGCCGGCGGTGATGGAGTCCCCAAGGCAGAGGATGCTGACCGGCTTCTTGTCCTTCAGAAGCTTCAGGACTTCGTCGAATGACTTCAGCTTAGCTGTGCTCTTGTCTGAAGGCACCTTCTCCTCGAACTGGATCTGGTCGATACAGAAGCTGAACTTCGGCATGTTCTTGTTGTTATGGTAGATGTTCCACTTGTTTCCGAGTTTCAAGTTCTGGAACCCGCTCGGAGGCATGCCGCCAGCGGTTCCGATGGGATATACCGGATCCTCGGGAATAAATTTATCCCAAGGAACAGTTATCTTCTTCCATTCAGCATCTTTCAAAGGGAATGAATATGCATATTTGAACGGCATCCAGAGAGGGTGCTGCCCGCATAGGACGATTGTGCCGTACATTTCGGAGCCGTCGCCCTTCACCCAGAAGGAAATTCCCTCGTAACCGTCATTGAGGCTGTCGGGCTTCAGAGGTTTTATATTCTTCACCTTCTTGAAGGCGAGCCCGGGACCGGAGAATTTGACAGCTCCTTTGCCGACCGATGCCGAATCCGCCGCCTCCACCTGGGCGCCATTCTGCTTCTCCCACCCGGCCACGGATTCAAAATCCTCGAGCGTTGTGGCAGGATTTGGATCCTGGGCATTCAGCGAAGCTGGGGGAATGGACAGGATGGACAGAGTTCCAAAGAGAAACATGGCTAATTTTTTCATTTCTTTATCCTTATATTGACGAAATTTAAGTTCATTGATATAGTAATTCGTCTAAGGTATGTCGGGTTTCAACCCGACGATTAATTGGCGGTTTAAAAACCGCCTTACTTTAATTTACCTTAGCTTCTACGTTTCGGACCAGCACTCCTGCGAAATCCGCAGAGTCAGCAAGACTCATCATGTGCAGATAGCTGATCCCGTTTGCGCTCGGGAAGACAAGGGGAGAAGAAACCAATGAACTCTTATTCAGAGTTCGGTTTTGACAAGCAAAACCCTCCATCTTGGAAAGTGACTTGGCAGTGGAGGGCGAGGCTTGTCCGAGCCGTTTGATTTCTTGATTGAAGACGAACTTAGCTTCTTTCTTGAACGAATCCGACCAGCGGATGACGAGTTCGTGCCAGACATCCTGCTTGAGAACGAGCTTAGTTCCTTTGACACGCCCTTTGCCATCGATTTCAACTGCGTACTGCGCATAATTCCTGGCGGCAGTGTCGAAAGGATTGAAGAAACGGTCCATCAGGCAGATCCTTATTCCCTGTCCGCCTTTCACAAGACGCAGACTCACGCGGACCTCTCCCGCCTTGCCAGCCGGGAAATTCCAGACGGCACCCTGCTGTTCATGAACCAGACGGGGATCCGGGTGGCGTGCAATCTGCAGCACCTCCCGCTGTTTCCCCTCCGGATCCGGCACGAGCTGGGCGCCAGGACGCCTGTTGTATGCGCAATGGCCCGACGCCCCGTCCTTCAAGTTTCCCGCAATGCCTTTTACGAACTGGAATGAACACCATGAATCAAGGCCGAGATGGAAATCGTCCTTGCGCTCCTTTTCATAGAGCCATTTCGGATCGAAGATGATCAGCCTGCGGCATTTCGGATGCTGCCCGACGGACACGAGCACTTTTCCTTCCGGCAGTTCAAACGCCTGGCTCTGGTGTACGCTCTTGTCGACGCAGTAGGAATTTCCTGCGCTGGTCCTGAAATCCGAATCGTTTCTTCTTTCGTTCAGAAGAACCTCGCGGAATCCGGTCCAAGTCCTTCCCTCATCTTCGGAGATTGCGGCGTGGAATGCGTCCCTGTTTGTGAAGAAATCCTCTCCGAATCCCTGCTTTTCCCATATCGTGAGCTCGGGTTGCTTGTCATGGTCGAGTTCGGGCAGCGGAGTGGTGTTGCACCAGAACAGAATTATTCTTCCATCATTCAGCCGGAAGAACGTAGGCATTGTGATCGTGGCATAGAAACGGGAAGGCTCCGGCTTCGTCCATGTTGCCCCGCCATCATCGGAGAATGCCTGGTAATGGTTGTCCTGGGATGTGCGGATGATCATCCACAGTCTGCCGTCTGAAAGCTCTACAATGCTTGGTTCGTTTCCGTAGTTCTGCCAGCGGACACCCTGATGAGGGGTAATTGCCTCATGGGCAGGCACGGTTTCAAGGACCACCCTTTTCCAGGATTTCCCGTCGTCGTCGGAATAGAATACCACGGGATTGCTGACACCCTCCTTGTTCCTGTATTGGCATGGGAGGACCCAGCGTTTCCTGCGGCGGAGGGCCATTGGCTGCCTGACAGTCCCGTGTTCAAGATCCGTGACAAGTGAGTCCGTGAACTTTCCGTCTATCCCTGTTGACGAACGGTAGACGCGGAATCCCTTCTTCAATCCGAGGGCGTCAGCGTCAAGGAAGAATTCGGCCGCATATCCATGTATGTCCGTCATCGTGATCCAGTCGCCGGACCATGGACTCTGCACACATGAGCCGGGACATCCTTTTGGAACAGGAAACTCCTGCCAGGATAGGCCGCAGTCGCGGCTGGCGGTATAGATCATCTTGCCGTTCTTGAATCCGTAATGGCGTATCTCGCCGTCGGGCATCTGGACCATGTCGCGGAACGCGTTCGCAGGCTGGATACCGACGACCTGAGGGGCATTTATATCCTTAAGCAATGAACGCACGCGGCTATCACAATATTTATTTTTCATTTTCTCTTTCATTCTCATTGTTTCTGCCTGTCCTCCGTAGCTATCTTAGCGAAGGAGGATGGTTAGTATATTAATTTCCTGAAATCCTTGACGGTATGGAACGTAATCAGATTACCGTTGTGGGCGGATGATGCGTTTTCGTCTCCGCTTCTTGCGAGCACCAGCAGATCTTCACCTGATATTGCCATTGACGCATAGTGCCTGGACGCCTTCTCGCTGTCCGGTCCGATTGCAACCATTCCAGCAAAGCACCAGTCGATCATGTTCTTCGAGAAATGCAGCTGCAGGCGGCGGCGCTCGTTGTTCGGAAGATTGTAACGGTCGGACGGAAGCAGTTCGGCGCGGGTCATGCTGTCAGTCGCCTGCGTGCTCAAAAGCCAGTAGAGCTTTGTCTGCTCATCGTACAGGACATGGAACCGCATCTGTCCGCCCGGACACGGCACGAATAATATTTTGCTTCCCGAAGGGACGGTCTCTATTGAAGATTCCATCTTGCCGGTGCCAGGCTTGTCTCCCAGCTCCTTGACCTTCAGGATGCAGGCGTATCCTGTGCCGCCGGTATGGGCGCGCATCCAGAGATGAAATGTCTTCCCGTCTGGGTCAAACCAGTAATGGTTCTTGTCCACTATCTGCACGACATTCGTCTCAAGCCATCCCATGGGCGCGCATTCGCGCCCGGGCGCCGGATAACTCGCTTCAGGATATTTCTCCTCGAAGAAGGGGATCCCGAAATAGTCCGGATATTTCCCTTCCGGGAATATGTCGCGGAAGGAGAAGCTGGAAGCGAAGTCCCAGTTCCCGATCTTTGTGAGATCCTTGTCGGTTCGTCCCCTCATCAGGATCGGTGAACATTCGCCGATATACCAGGTCCTCATCTTGAAAGAGGTCCGCTTCTCCATCACAAGATATACGCATCCGTTGGCGTAATGGACGTTGCAGGCGGACTGGTGCCAGAACTCGCCGCTGGTGAGCTTTACTGGAGGCGACCAGGATTCGCCGCGGTCGTCAGAACGCATGATCATAAGGTCGTCGGCATGGCCAAGCACGTAGATTGAATTTCCTGCCGTGAAAGGGCGCGCATGCATGAAGGGGAACTTTCCGGTCTCCCTCCACGTCTTTCCGTGATCATCGCTTGTCAGGACGACACCCTGGTGCCAGAATCCCTTCCAGGGGGCGTATTTCTCCCCTGTCATTGTTCCGACTCCTGACCCGCCGTAATCTACGGTTGCGATGATCCTGCCGCCGGGAAGGGTGCAGAGCCCGGGTGTGTAGCAGAAGATGTTTGCCGAATCAGGGGATCTTGCGACAACAGTCTCGTTTTTATTCATAGTCTGAAAGAGTGCCCTTCAAATAATTTTTTACGATTTTTCTCTCCTTGTCCCTGAAGGCGTGGAACGGTTCAGCGACAAAATCGCTTTTCAGTACGCCCTTGCAGGCGAGTCCGCATTTGATGCCTTTCAGGAAGCTGGAACCGTATTTGCCGACATTGTAGATAGTCGAGCCTAGCCTCATCACCCTGTCCTGGAGGTTCCTCACATCGTTCAGATCCTTCCTCTGTGCGGCGTCATAAAGCCTTGCAAACAGGTTCGGAAAGAGGTTCGCACCGCCGGGCACTCCGCCGTGCCCGCCGAGGAGGATGGATTCAGCAAGAAGAGCCTCGGTGCCCATCAGGATCGAGAAGTCCGACCTGTCCTTGAAGAGCTGCAGGAGGCGGTGATAGTAGAGCATGTTGCCGGAGCTGTCCTTGATCCCGATGATCCTCCTGTTCTCCGACAGGGCCTTGACGGTCTCAACTTCATAGTAGACCTTCGTGAAGCTGGGCATGTTGTACAGGAAGAGGGGTATGGATATTTCAGAGACAAGATGGCTGACATATTCCACCAGTTCAGGCTGCCCGGCAGGAAAATAATATGGAGGCGCCAGGACTACGGCGGTGGCGTTCTTCTCCTCTGCGAAGTTCGCAAGGTTCACGGACTCCACGAAGGATGTGTCGGTTATCCCTACGATGACGGGTACTCGTCCTGCGACCTGTCTGCAGGTCTCCTCGACAAGCTGGTATCTGATCTTGTAGCTGAGGCTGGGCGCCTCCCCTGTGCTGCCTAGGATGAAAATGCCATGGACTCCGCCTTTGATCAGGTGTTCGATGACGCTTCTTGTGCTCTTCACGTCAAGCTTGTCTTCTGCGAGAAGAGGTGTGACCATGGGGGGGATGATGCCGTGGATCGGTGAGGCGCTATCTTTCTTTTTCATTTATTCCTTTCAGTATGGCAGGCTTTGGCCCGCCGGGCTATTAAAAATTTGTCGGGCTGAAGCCCAACATGCTTATGATGATTAATTCTTTGATGATTCTCCGGCCGATGAAGGAAGTACGTTCTGATCCGGAACAGGCGTGCTCTGGGCCCATGTGTACTTGGTCCGTTTCAATCCTCCGTCCTTTATGTCCTTCAGCTTCAGGACGCGGAGATGCTCGAACCCGAGGGATTCAAGGATCCATCCTGTATTGACAATTCCCTTCCAGCCGGTTCCCGGATGGTTGTTCAGGTTTTCCAGGTAGATGCATACGCCGCCGGCGACATCTACATTTACCATCCCGTATTTCTGAAGCGCGACGGCGATTGTCTTAGCGGCAGGGCACAGATCGAACTTGCCGAGGTCGAGTTCCGGATCAAGCTGGATGACAGCTCCTTCGGGAATCCCACCCTGTGTGAATCCATCTGTCCAGATCGCGGGGAAGACAAATTTCTGATGTTCGTTCAAGTCCGATGCAAAAGCTATCTTGTGCTCTATTCTTCCAGATTCCAGTTCGTCCTTGAAGACCAATCCGCCCAGGAGTGCGGTCCCAGCCGCGCGGCATGGACCGTAGTCATGCACGCTTGTGCCCGGTTCGAAATTGAACGGAATCTTGTCGAAGACACCTGAACCATAAAGAGGATATGTTATGGCTGAACGGGTATGTATTTTCCCTTCCTTGTATCTGATGCAGAAGAAATCATAGACAAGATCCTTGTCCTCGTCGATGATGCACATGTGCGAGTCCTCTTCTCCGTCAGGCCTGGCCTCGGCGGGGATCGGCGCCCAGCCGCCGAAGTTCGGCGCAAATCCGTCATGGCCGTCCCTGACTTTCAGCGGGAACACCTGCACCATCGGCGTCTGCGAACTCCGCACCCTGTAGACGGGGATCGTCCATTTTGTCGAATTGATGTAGAGAGCCTTTCTTTCGCTGATCGTAGTTCCCAGGAGCTTGATGAATGATTCGCTTCTTTCATCTATCTCCGGATTGGCAGGAACAGGAGTGTTCCAGATACTGTCTGGACTGAAAGCCCGTTTTTGCATGTGAAATCTTCTCTTTACTTTATAATTTAACAACTGCGTGTCTGATATCGACTCTTTTCCATCTAAAGGAATTCGATGTTTTTCAATGTGATTCGTGCCCGCCTGTTGCGACACCCATGAAACCGCTGTCGCCCTGCATCAGGAATGAGACGCTGCCGTCCACATACAGGAAGTTGCCACCGAGCTTCAACCCGGTCCTGTGGTTCATCGTCGATGTGTAAATCGTTGAAGTCATATCCTGGGCTATGGGATAATGGCTGTAGGTAAATCCATATTTAGGACGTACGGTGTCCTCGTTTATCCTCCTGGGTTCTGGTGAGGCGTCCCAGTAAGGGGGACGGCGCAGCATCCACCAGTAGTTGGATCTGGAGTTGCCGTCATACTTGAAATGGGATTCATATGTAACCGAAGTATTTGACGCGCAGAAGAAAATC
This sequence comes from uncultured Victivallis sp., assembly GCA_964506605.1. Lineage (GTDB taxonomy): Bacteria > Verrucomicrobiota > Lentisphaeria > Victivallales > GWF2-50-93 > GWF2-50-93. Next base: position 19,983 of record CAZDNQ010000008.1, read on the forward strand.
CTGGCGTTCTGGGTATATGTGGGATATAGGTCCCTCCATACGTAGTAGACGCTATATCTTGTGCATTTTCCACCTATATGGGGTTCGGCGGGATCGCTGGAAGTCCATGTGTAGGCATACCAGATGTCGCAGAAACGCGGAGGCATCCAGTCATCATTGTCGCTTGAATAGTTGGAGACGGCCACGCCGTTCTGCTTGAAGTTGCCGGTGCACAATATCCGTTTCGCCTGCTCCTTTGCGTTCTTGAGGGCGGGAAGAAGTATGGCCAGGAGGATTGCGATGATCGCAATTACAACAAGGAGCTCGATTAAAGTGAAACTCGAAACTCGAGACCTGAAACTTGGAGATGTGAATTTTCCAAGGTGGCTAAATTCCGATAATCGGGGGCGGAGGTCATGTTTTTGATGCAGTCCGGCATCCTGCATCCGGCATCCTGCATCCAGTACCAGGTGTTTGCATGCCCTAGACATCATTCCCTCCTGACATATACTTCTATCATAAAACAGGTTTTTTGTAAATAAACCCATCTTAAATTGCAGAATTACATCTTTGTCCTGAATATGCCCACGCCGGCGGCCCAGAGCTCCTTGGTTTCAGGATTGTAGCGCAGGATCTGCGGCTTGCGGAATCCTATGTCCCCGCAGATGTCGGCCCAGGTCTTCCCGCCGTCGGTGGTCTGGTAGATGCCGCCCCGGTTGCTTCCGTCCCATCCCAGCCGGGAAATCCAGAAGCGCTGCTCGTTAGCTGGATCGATCGCTATTCCGACGATCGTAGGATCTCCGTCGAAAGAAGTGATTTTCTGCCAGCTCTTGCCCTGGTCTGCACTGCGATAAAGGTTTTTTCCGCCTACATAGACAGTTCCAGAAGGGGAGATCTCGAGGTTGAAGCACCAGCCTTCGGTCTTGAAGACATGTTCCCATGTGGCTCCTTCGTCCTCGCTCTTCCATGCGCCGCCGCCATTGCCGCAGGAGCTGAAATAGAGGCGTTTTGAATTGGTCGGATCCACCACGAGTCCGTAGTACAGGCGCAGTCCGCCTGGCTGACTGGCGCAGCGCGTCCAGGTCTTTCCGCCGTCGGCGGAACGGAAGATTCCTCCGCCAGGAAGTTTCTTTGCAGGCTCAGGATCACCGTCCATTCCCAGATAGAGGATGTCGGGATTCTTCGGATCCATGGCGAGCGACCGCGGGAAGCTGCGCCCCCACATGCAGTTCACGTTCGGTACGTAGTCAGGCAGTCCCGACTGCGAGATGGTGAAAGTCTTTCCGCCGTCCTCGCTTACATATGCGCGGTTCGCGCATTTCGGATCTCCGAAGGATTTCCATGGTGAGGCCGTAGTCACTAGGCGCACGTTGTCTCCAACCTTGGCGGCCCTGACGCGCCAGAAATGGCCGCTCGTGTTCACGTCATACTTCAATGGTATCAGCTGGCGCCACTCGCCGCCGTTGTTCTCCGACACCAGCAGACCTTCGTCCATGGCGGTTGCATATGTCTTGCCGCCGAGGAACTGGATGTCTGTGGCGCAGGTGTTGTCGGCGCCGGTCGAACGCTCCTCCAAAGTCTTGCCGCCATCGAAACTGAACACATTGCGCCAGTTGCCGGAGATGAAAAGCTCGTCTGGGTTCTTAGGATTCACGGATATATTTGTCACAGTGCTCAGGCCGACAAGACCCTGCGCATCGAGGTCTGCGGGATTGGTTGGATTTCCAGGGATCCCGGCGCGGACCTTGTTGCAGCTGGACCATGTTTTTCCGGAGTCCTCGGAACGGAACAGCGACCCGCCCCAGTCTATGCTGGCTATGGCGTATACCAGGCCCGGCTTTGCCGGATGAAGCGCGACTTCATGGAGCTTCGCCTTTTTTGAAGGATCTGGAAGTATTTCTGTCCAGGTCTTTCCGCAGTCGGCAGAGTATTGAAGTCCGGCATTTCCGCATGCCGCCCACACAATGTTCGGATCCAACGCTGAAACGACGACATTCATTGCATTTTTCGGGGTATTGAGAACGGTCCATGTAGCACCGGCATCTTCGCTGCGGAAAATGCCGTGTCGGTTGTTCGAGGCGAATATCAGGGACGGTTTGCCGGGGGCGACTACGACCGAGGTAAGCACGTCGCCGCCTTTCTTCTCCTGCGACTGGCGCACTGCGGTTATATGGAGGCTGTCCTTGAATTCCTTGTTGGCGGTCCATCCATCGGCATCCCCCTGCTTGTCCCAGTCGGCCAGAAGTACGGCGGTCTTGCCGTCAGGAACCTGGCCGGCGGCGAGTGTGCCTGCGGCATCGGTGTGGACAGCTACGGCATCCACCAGGACTTCACCCTGCCATGAGGCGTTTGGAGAACGCATCACAAGATGGACCATGCGGACCGAGTTCAAGCCTTTGAGAGCCGACAGATCGAGGGAGACTTCAGACCATTCTCCGGGCTTGCCGTCGATCCACGGACCCTGCTGCCAGAGCCAGTTGTCGCCGGACTGGATCACAAGCGAAGCCTGCAGGACAGGAGCGCCCTCTGGAATCCGGAATCGCGCGGAGAACTTCTTATATGCCGACCAGTCCTTTGCATTCTTGTCAGGACCGTAGAACTTGCTGATGCGCCCCATCGTGTCCATGCCGGCCTTGTCGCTGCCGTAGTTGACGACAAGTGCGCCCTTGCCAAGGAATGCAGGTTTTTCCGCCTCTTTCGGAAGGGCGTCGCGGTACAGAAGCTCCTTCCAGGTCTTTGCGCCGTCTTCGCTCTTATAGAGCTTGCCAGTTCGCGAACCGGCATAGACAATGTCTGCATTCTTCGGATCTATTGCGATCGGGCGTACCGATTCATGGCGCGCCGAGCGGATGTCGAGTTTTTTTGCGTCGCTGTCTGCGATGAACTCCCAGGTCTTTGCACGATCCGTGCTCTTGCAGAGGCCGTCGTCGGTCAGCGCGTAGATCAGATCCGGAGCTGCGGGGCTGACAGCCATGCCGTAGACGGCATAGTTGCAGATGCCGTTGTTTGTGAATTTCCAATTCCTGCCCTTGTCATCCGTGCGGTATGCGCCTGCGCAGTCGCCACCAAGGTAGACTACGTTTTCGTCGGTCGGATGCCAGGCCGTGGCATAGTAGAATGCGCCGCCGCCCCAGCCGCACTGCTCCCATTTCTGCGCTATCTTGGTTTCCGCCGAAGGCGCCTGGGCAAATGCTGCAGTTGAAGAGAATCCGGCTGCAGAAATCAGTGAAGCCAGAGCAAATGTCCTTCCTAATTTCATTTTAACTCCTTGTCTTAATATGATTGTTATTGAAGATATTTTGACGGTCTCAGGGTAAAGGGCGTCCTGCATTTGCCGTAGTCATAATTGAACAATGAATCATTTTGATCGCTGAGATAGTAGAGACGGGCCTTTGTATCGAATCCCGTTGGATTGCCTTTGACAATTCCTATATGCCCGTCGGCCAGGAGCACGTTTGATTTTGCGCCGTGGGTGAACATGCAGGTATTTGAGGACATGACGAACAGGCGCCACCAGGCGGTTGCCCAGGCGCTTTGTTCCGGGTTGTTGGAGTTCCACATCTCCGTGAGGATTGCAAAGGCCTCGGGCCTTGCTACGCTGGACGGTTTCACACGCTTTGGAAAATAGTCGGCTCCGTTGGTGCTGTTGAACAAGGCCAGATAGGCCCAATACATGTTGGGATCGCCGTTTGAGTACTGGCCGCTCATGCCATAGGTCAAGGTCGACTTCTTTCCATTTGCCGAAATTCCAGGGACGCTTGGGCAGTGGATCAAATCGAGCGGCTTGACCATGTCGACAGTATTGACACCGTCCTCAGGAAGGCCGGCAGATCCCAGCAATGTCCCGTTGAGATAGGTATTGAGGGCTTCCGGCCACCGGAAATTAGGATAGTAGTCATAATCGCCGGTATAGAAGGAGAAGGAAAGCCCCAGCTGCCTCATGTTGTTGGAGCAGACTATCGCCCTTGCCGTCTCCTTCGCATTCCTGAGGGCCGGCAGCAGAAGAGCTGCGAGGATCGCAATTATCGCGATTACAACCAGGAGTTCAATTAGGGTGAAAGGCGTGCTGCTGTTTCCGCGTCTGCGACTGGCCGCAAGCCATCTGTTGCATCCTTCATTCTTCATGGTTCACCCTCTGAAAATGTTGATATGTTCGATGCTAATATTACTATCGATAGTATTTTATGCCTGAAGCGTAAAATGTCAACATTTAAAAATAAGTTTTCCTGTAAAAAACTTCAGCTACTGCTTGAGCTTGAAAAGCCCCGGGCCGCCGGACCAGAGCTCCTTGGTCTCAGGATTGTATCGGAGAAGCTGCTGCTTGCGGATCGGAATGTCTCCGGTGATATCCTCCCAGCTCTTTCCACCGTCTGTCGTACGGAAGATTCCGGCATAGGGCCTGCCGTCCCATGACGTGCGGCTTATCCAGATGCGCTGCTCGTTTGCCGGATCTATCGCGATTCCGACGACTGTCGAACCGTCCTTGGAGTCCGTGAGCTTCTTCCAGGTTTTGCCCTGATCATCGCTCCGCCAGAAATTGTTGGCACCTACATAGACCACTCCAGTCGGGGAAACATCGAGATTGAAGCTCCATGTCTCATCCTTGAACATGTGTTCCCATGTCGCTCCTTCATCATTGCTCTTCCATGCGCCGCCACCTTCGCCGCAGCAGCTGAAATACAGCCTCTTTGAATCGGTAGGATCTACTACAAGTCCATAATAGAGGCGCAGTCCGCCGGGCTGGCTGGCGCAGCGCGTCCAGATCTTGCCGCCATCGGCTGAGCGGAATATTCCTCCGCCAGGAAGTTTCTTCTCCGGTTCCGGATTCCCGTCCATTCCAAGATAGAGGATGTCTGGATTCTTCGGATCCATTGCAAGGGAGCGGACATAGCTCCGGCCCCACATGCAGTTTATATTCGGAAGATAGTCCGGAAGGCCTGCCTTGGAAACAGTGAATGTCTTGCCGTCGTCCTCGCTCCGGAAGGTGCGGTTGAGGGGGGAATCCCATGGCGACGAGGTGGTTACGATGCGCACCGAGTCTCCGACCTTGGCGACGTTCACCCTCCAGAAGTGCCCGCTGATCTCCTTGTCCCATTTGAGAGGTATGAGCTGGCGCCAGTCTGCACCGTTGTTCTCGGAAACGAGAAGCCCTTCATCCATCGCGGTTACATATACCTTGCCTCCGAAGAACTGGATGTCGGTCGAACATGTGTTGTCGGCCTCGTCCTGGCGGCATTCGAAGGTCTTTCCTCCGTCCTTGCTGAACACGTTCGTCCAGTTTGCCGATATGAAGATCTCGTCGGGATTTTTCGGATTGATGGCGAGGTTGGTCAGGGCGCTGGTGTCCCCGTCCTTGTCTCCGGCGACTTCCGGACTTGGCATCCTGTCATCTGGGCGTTTCTGTATCTTTCGGCTTGGAGTCCATTTCTTTCCTTCATCTTCAGAATGGAAGAAATATCCGCTCCATCCGTTGTTGCCGATTGCATAGGCAAGCGAAGGATTCGACGGATGCAGGACGATTTCGATCATCCGTACTTTCTTTACGATGCCCTCGTTCATCGCTGTCCAGGTATTTCCACCGTCGGCCGAACGGTAGACTCCGTTCTCCCCACAGGCGGCCCAG
>CAZDNQ010000009.1:0-24890 GCA_964506605.1 uncultured Victivallis sp.
CGGGGGTTCAACTCCCCCCGCCTCCACCAACTTTTTGTATCTGGCTCAAGATGAGAATCATGTGATTTTCAGGGCCATGCAGAAAGCCGTTTTTCCTCGATTTTGTTACCCCGCGTGTTACACCGCTGGTAGTGACAGCAATCGGAGAAGACGGACATGAATGTCAATATCGAGCACCTATACCGGCGCAAGGAGACCTATTATTTCCGGACTAAAATTCCCGCCGCCCTTCAGAAATACTTCGACCGTGTCGAAGTCCACAAGACTCTCAAGACTACCGAGTTGAACATCGCAAGGGAGATGTGTATCTTACTGTTGAAGAAATTCGACAACCTGTTCGAGACTGTCAGAATGGAAGTAAGTAAAAATAAACTCGACAATTCTGAAATAAGAGCCCTCGTATCAAGGCTACTCAGGGAGATTATCGACGGATACGAGGATTTTATCGCCACCAGTGGCGAAATTTCCCCAGAAAAACTCAAAAAGGCTATCAACAACCTCGAAGTGGGTATCAATATCCTACAGGATGCCCTCGCCCACAACCGGCTGGATTTCATCTTTTCCCGAGACGAGGCGAAGTACCTGTTGAGGTTCCACGACTACACAGAGAACGACCTATCAAAGACCGCCCGCGAAATACTGAAGATGCGCATATGTGAATTCCAGGCAAAACTCGGAATTCTCAAGGGGAAAGGCGTCAACCCTTACGACATACGCCTACTGAATCAGGCAGTTTCCAGTTCAGCTCCAGCAGCAACCAACCCCGCGCCTCAGGTTCCCTTGAACACAAAAGCTATTCCTCTCGGTAAATTGATTCAGATGTATATCAGAGATAAGAATAGCAGAAAATTCTGGTCTGCAAGGACTCATACCCAAGTCGGTGGCACATTGAAAATTCTCCATAGCCATTTTGGAGAGGTAGATTTAAACACTTTGAAACATGCCGATATGATGGATTTCAGAGACAATGTTTTGATGAAAATTCCCTCAAGGATGGAACTCTCGTTGAAATTCAAGGGTAAAACTCTGAAGCAAATCATACGCATTGCTGAAGAGGAAAAACTCAATACCCTTGACACAACCACCGTTAATAACAGCCTCAATAGGGTTTCAACCTTTTTCGGATGGGCAAGCAAGAATGATTATATCAGGAAAAACATAGCATCAGGCCTATTTGTCAGAGACGACCTCAGAGAGGACGAGGAAAGACCAGTATATTCAAAGGAAGACCTTGTTAAAATACTGAAAGCATTGAAAGAATTTTCTGATGATGAAAAAGCCTATAAATACTGGGTGCCTCTGATAGCCCTTACAAGCGGTATGAGGCAGAAGGAAATTTGCCAGCTCTATGTGTCTGACATCATCAAAGTCGATGGTGTTCTTTGCTATAACATTTTCTCGAAAGATGAAAACATACGGGTAAAAACCAAATCCAGTAAGAGAATTGTTCCAATCCATCCTATTTTAATAAAAATCGGTCTATTGAAGTATATCAAAATGGTAAAAGACGCGGGACATACAGTCCTGTGGTATAATCTGAAACCTAAGAATGGAGATTATGGACAGAGGTTTCAAAGATTTTACTCAAAATTTAATCGTAAAATAGTGACCAAGGAAAGTAAAAAGGTTTTCTACTCCTTTCGGCATACTTTTTCAAATAATCTCAAACAGCATGATGTGAATTTTATTCTCATTGGCGAGTTGCTTGGACATGCCAATAAATCTGTGACTGCCCGTTACACAAAAAGATATGAGCCTAAGACCTACCTTGAGGAAATAAAGAAACTCGACTACGGCATCAACATCGTAAAGATATTGACAACTTAGGGGGCATTGTTACAAAACGGATTGCCAGCGGAATTTCAGAACCATTCAATCAGCGGTATCCATTCAGGATGCCGCTGATCCGTGCCTTTCGGCACGGACAGCTTGCATCCTCTGAACCAGCCTTCATGGTCATTTCTGCTCAATCGGACACGTGAACCCCATATGCTTCCGATAGCATTTATCCATGACCCTCCTGAGTTCGTCCTTGTGCCTTTCCGGGACGATTACGCTATCGTGGACTGGAAGGCAGGGAACGCCTTTGCCAATCAGGTCCATCAGGATGTCCCTCATGATTCTGGAATCCCTGTTCATGAGATGGATACCGGCATCGTTGAAAAAATGTCCGGCTATTGCCTTGTGTTCACGTTTCAAATCCCGGATGAGTTCTACCCAGTCGGGCCTGGAATTGAGTATACTCGAAAGCAAATCCAGCTCCTCCTGCCTGATTTCCCGTCTGGCAAGGAGGCTGAATATATCCTCTCCTATGCGACCGAGCGTTGCCCTTTCACTGTCGGCATTCAGCCCTACCAGCAGGAGCTTCTTGACGAGTATGCGCAGGCTCTCCTTTCCTTCGATGGTATATGGGTCCCTCTCAATCTGCCATCCATTCATGGCATACAGCATGGATATGTGATAAGCCTTGAAGTCCAGTTCCACCGTAGGTTCCCCGTTGATTGTGATTGTTGCCCGTTCAGCACGGGCAATACCCTGATGCCCCCTGTCGCCGGTGTAGAACCTACCACCCAGACGGAAGGCTTTTCCCTCCACTGTCTCCCCTCTGTTGAATACACATGTTAAGTCCGTGTTCAGCAGAGCTTTATCTCCATTATGTATTAGTAACCCTGGGGTCTCACTCTTGTCTTCTCTGTTCCAGGCATTGGGTATTGGCTTCCGGTCTTCTTCTTTAAGAACGTAACCCCCGGTATCACTCCGTCCCTTCACACGATATTTGAAGAAGTGATACATCCAGTTCGGTGTGTACTCGCGGAAGACGTTGAATTCCTCGAAATAGAGGTTTTTCACGGTTGCTCTCTGGCAGGGGGTGTATTCCACTTTGAACGGTTTCATGAAAGCGTTGTACCTCTGGATGTCCTTTCTGCGTCTGTTGGAGAAGGGTGTATCAAGGTAGGGCATATCTTCCTTGTCGGTGTTGCGGACAATGACGGGTTGCTTGAAATCCTGATAGATGTCATTATCGGGGACTATCTTGAAGAACAGGTCCGCCAGGTTCTCGCTCATCCAGATTCTTGCTTTACGGTTTCTCTTATCACCGCTGCCGTAGTAGAAGCCGTGGACAATGTGAATCCATCCAGTCCGGCTCAGTTCCATAATCACCTCTGGGACCTGGTACGAGAATGTTATGAAATAGTTCTCCCTGCCGGAGGACCATGCGTTCCTGTCAAAGCTTACTGCTACAACATCGCCCCTTGCAAAAGCTCTAAGCAGATTGCAGAGGATATTTTTCAGGGCGTGTTTTTTCCGTTCAACAGTGCATGTCTTGTCGTTCGCACTGAAATCATGGGAGAATGACTTCCAGACCGCTTCCGCCGCCTGTTCGACCTCGTAATGTCTGGAGGCTCTTCGCTTGCAGTAGATGATGGAATCATCAAGACTGTCAAAATACTGGAAGGGATACCTGTTGTCCGGGCTGGGAACGTACTCTTGATAGATGGATTCGAAATTCGCTGCTGTATTCATCTTGCGGCTCCTCTTTTTTGAAGAGCCGTGACAGCATAGCTGTTATTGTCGGTTCTTCGTTACGGTTCCTGGGAAAAAATGGAGGAAGCGCGGAACCGACTGCGTTTTCAGGAAGGTGGCGAACCTCCCCTATCCTCCGTTTATAAATAATGTTTACAAATCGAAATACTTTTCACAGCTGGCTATGGGAATAGGGGAAGGAGGGTTACTGGCAAGCAGATATGCAGGGCAGACTGGACAGAGAATATCTGAAGGGACGTGTTCTTGATGAATGCGGGGTTCATGTACTGATGGGAGGCGCGGTCTTCAAACTGCGCCGATCCGGCGCAGTTTCAAACACTCCATGCCTTGACCGGTTTACATTTCCATCGTCCAGTCGAAAGGTAGACCCTCTTCAATTCACACATCCGATGCATGTCCCGCCGCTCAAAACTTTTTCGCCGCGAATGCTGTATGGGACCAGTTTCAAGGCATTCCGGCAGCATGGATGAGACCATATGTGTGAGCCTTCCGGGACTCAATCGTCCCTTCAAATTCCCATTGTCAGGGATATCGTCCCTTCAAGTAGTCTTCTCCCTCTCAGGACCGATTTTCCGTATCGGTGGAATCTTCGACAAAACTTCGGGGAAACTCGACAGGCTACCGGCCCTTTTACCTTCATCGTCTGTTCAAATGTGAGCATTGCCCGGCTGAACATTTTATGTACCGCCCCCGTCCCTTCAATTCCCCTCTCGAAGCCTCGAAATTTAGAAGCGGCCTGGGTCCATGATTGATTAGAACATCCTTGTAGAACCTCGAAATGGAACGAAACAAAACAAGGAGAAGGAAAATGAAGTTCTTCATCAAGGAGAAGTGCGGTTTCAATGTGTATGCAAGCAGTCCTGAACAGGTTTTCAACGAGTTCAAAGACCTTGCCGATGCAGACCAAGAAAGCCTCTGGATACTGGGATTGAACGCGAAAAATAAAGTTATGTGCAAAGAAATGATTTCATTGGGCGGGTTGGATTCCGCTGTCGTGTATCCTCGGGTAATCCTGAAACGGCTCCTCATGTCTGATTCATGCTCGGTCATCATGGTACATAACCACCCGAGCGGACAGGTAGACCCATCCGGCGATGATATACGGCTGACAACGGTAGTCAAGGACTCCTGCAAGCTTCTGGATATACGCCTTCTTGACCATGTGGTCATCGGAGAAGGGAAATATTTCAGTTTCCGCGAAAAAAATATCATATAACAAACATGGAGGCGGTTATGAAATGGAACATCGAAGGAATAGCGGACGAAATAATCAAGGAAATGAAGGAAAACCATGCTGATATAGGGGACTTGGACGATTACGCACGAGACGCATTTTTCAGCATTCAAAGCAGGGATACTAAAAGGGCAGGTCTCGTTATCGAACTGGTAAAGATTGAAGTCATGGAAAGATGGGAGGAAATGGAGGACGAAGAGGAAAAAGAGGAGGAAAATAAACATGAATGACATACAGACATACATCGGTAATTATACATCTGAAACGACCTTGCAGGACAAGGCATTCCAGATACTTGACGGGCTGGATGTCGGAGACACCACGCGAAGCGACTATAAGGCAAGAATTCCGCTCTTTCTGGAATATGTCAGGGATAACGGATTCAACAGGGATTCTTTCCTCCAGTTCAAACGCTGTCTGGCTTCAAGGAAGGATATCTCCGTACCCACAAAGGCGAAATATCTGTCCGTGGCAAGGGTTTTTCTTCGGGAGCTACACCGGCAGGGAATAGCCCCTGTTGACGTGACCGTCAATGTGAAATCCTTCCAACAGACCAAGAAGCACAAAAGGTACGGTCTGAAACAGGAGGAGATAGGTCTACTCATGGAAAAGCTGGAGGCAAAACCGCCCTCTCCAGAAAATGCCAGACTCAGGGCAATAATCGCCCTCTTGGTGTTCCAAGGGCTCCGGCAGATTGAAATTATCCGGCTTGATGTAGAGGACATAGAACTTCCGAGAAAAACAGCCCTTATCCACGGCAAGGGGCGGGACGACAAGGAGCCTATAGACCTACACCCGAGGACGGTTCAATCTCTGGGTTCGTATATGGACTATTGCGGAATTCGCAGCGGGGCCCTTTTCGTAAGCCGTAGCAACAACAGCCTGAACCACAGGATAACGACAAAATCCCTGAGGGAAATTGTAAAGGGGTTCCTGAAGGAACTCCAGATAGAGAACACGACCCACGGCTTCCGGCATTATTTCACGACCAAGCTGATAGAACATTTCTCAAACGACCTGCTAACCGTCCAGAAATTCACACGGCATAAGTCAGTAGAGACCCTACAGGTTTATAATGACAATATCTCCCACAGGGAGAACCTTCCAAAGTATTATCAGGCATTCAATCAGAATTAACCCCCCTACGTTCGATAAGTCCCATTACAGAACGTAGAAAAACAAAGGAGAAAGAACATGAGAAACGACACAGAAAATGTAAGACCTAAGACCTTGGAAGACTTCATCGGACAGAGGAACCTTGCAAGGGAGATAAAAATAGCAATTACGTCCGCCACGTCGCGCCGCGATGCGTTCCCACATGCAATGCTCAGCGGAGCCCCCGGACTCGGGAAAACCTCACTGGCGGAAGTCATAGCCAATGAGATGCAAGTTCCATTCTTTCCCGTACTCGGGGCAAGCATCAGGGATGAAGTAAGCCTGAAGACCCTGCTTGCAAAGCTTCCATCGGACGGGTACAGCATGAAGACGGGAGAGATTGAACAGCCGGAAAAGGTCAGGCCGGCAATCATCTTCATCGACGAGATACACAGGATGAAGAAGCCTGTAACGGAACTCTTGCATACCGCCCTTGAGGACTTCAAGATTTCAATGATGACCAAGAACCCTTTGACGGGCAGGTCTAATACCGGCTTGTACTGGATTCCAAAGTTCACGCTTATCGGAGCCACCAACTACCTTGGAGACCTTCCGAGACCGTTCGTTGACAGGTTCCTTATTCAGGCTTCGTTTGAACCATACACGGAAGAGGAGCTGATATTGATAGCCAGCAAGTCCGCAAAGGCTCTCGGGCTGGACATAACTGACGATGCGATTTCAGGTATCGCGGCGAAAAGCCGCGGAGTCCCGAGAATCCTCAACCGCTATCTACTCAGGGCAAGGGATGTCGCCATTTATTCCAAACATCCCCGCATAGATTCAAACTGTGTAGTGGAGATGTTCGACGTGCAGGACATAGACGAACTCGGGCTCACAAGGCTTGACCGGAAGGTGCTTGAATATCTTGGAGAGGTAATCAGACCCCTTGGAGTGTCCTCAGTCTCTCAGGCTGTCGGGGAGGACGTGGGAACCATCGAGAACATCGTGGAACCCTGGCTCCTGAAGCTCCGGCTGATGGTCAGGACTCCTCAGGGAAGACAGATAACTGAACTCGGTCTGAAGCACATGGGGCAGTCCGCGTTTCAGGAAATGAGACTGGGTGCGTAATCATGACTTGGTAGGGTGTCTCTGTATCAGGTGGCGGTAGGATCTACCGCCTCCTGCATACATTAGTTCGACACTCACTCATCAACAACAGCGCGGTAGCGACGATAAAATAATTATATTCCTTATTGATAGTCGAATATCTTGCAAATAGAAGGAAATAATTCTTTGAGTTCTTGCTCCTCCCAATTCCTTCCTGATATTTTCGGCATCTTAACCTTTACAACAGGCATAATGCCCCCTGTCTTGTTTTCATATGCTTCCTCAGCAATGTATAGCATCTGCTCAAACTGAGGGTCTTCGTCAAAAACGTCTCTAATTTCATTCTCTCTAATTTCCAGGATGGTATTATATGCTGCTTTTCCCTTTGATACCGCCCACGCTTTGAAATAATCGAACTCATCGTCGCCGCAGCCACGTCTTGCTATGTATGCTAATGCCCAATGTTCCCAAGTATGAAGCTTGTTGCCGTATGAAAGCAGGAGTTTTGCAAACTTTCTTATTTCACTTGGTTTAAATGACTCAAGATTACTTTTGAGCTTGTCCAGAAACTCATACTTATCCTCTGTTTCCTGTCGGGCTTTTTCAATTATTTCCCAAAATAGAGTATCATCTATTTTCCTCGTATCAGAGCTTTTTTGGGGTTTTGGTTTATTGAGTGTGCTAACGTCCTGAATCATTTTATCTATTTTATAAATCTCTTTCTCATCTCCAAGCTGTGAAAGACCATCACGAAACTGTCTCAACGCATCAAGAGCAAAGCTCCTTTGAAAAGCTACCACTCTTCTGATATCAGAATACTCGGAATTTGAATGCATTTTAAAGGTCGAAACGTCTATTTTATCAATAATCTGCCAGTTGATAGAAGGTTTGAGCAAGTCTTTGACCGACTCAAAAACTCCATTCGTTTTAATATTAGTGATTCCTTTAATTAGCCTCTTGTATCGTGGTATGTCTTTGGTTTTGTTTAAATGATATTGGTTCGCCAAGCATTTAACAGCTTCCCACAATTTATTCATCCGAATCCTAATAATTCCCTTCATTAACCTTTTATATCGGGAGGCATCTTTAGCTTTGTTTATAAGGTGTTGGAGGAAAGGACCTGCAAACTCATCGCAATTTCCAGAGTCCCAATTCTCAAGAATATATGCAGTCAGTTCATCGTATCTTCCAGCATCTATCCATTTATCTCTAACAATTCTATGTGCCTCTTCTGATGAAAAGTGCCGAGATTCATTGTTTTCATAAAAAGCATTTACTTCGTCTAAGAATTTTGAATAACTCATAGTTCTTGCTTTCTCAATGAGACAAATAATATTTCTTGATATGTCTACCTCTTTTGCCGGTAAAAACAGGGAATGAAAACAGCTACTACAGTTCAGGAGCTAATCACTCCCCCTTACCTGACTCAATCTCTTTCATCAGTTGCTTTATTTTCCCTCGGATACCTGTCGCCATCGGACCACAAACCTCCAACCCATACAGAAGAAATTCTTTTGCTCTGGCTGGCTGCTGTAGATGAAGGCATATCCGTGCAAATGCGAGTGCATATCCTATGTTTGTTGTGCCTCCTGGGAGTTTGTCCATTGAAGGTGATTTCAAGTCCTCTATAGAGATGTCAGCATATACACCGGGAAACTCTCCGAAACGCGTAAAAAAAGGAATTCCATTCTGCTTGTAAGTTTCCATCATATGGGAAATGCTCTTTTGAGTTGCTGTAGTACCGTCACCGAAATCCCACCAGTAGTCACTTTGCACCGAAGCTGGACATAAACGCCTCCTGAACTCACAGTCTTCCTGATTCACCTTGTCTGCATCTATGCCATCCATGAACGTGAAGGCAACGGCGAGATTCACCGCACATCGCCCCCCAGAAGTGCTTGTTTGCAGATTAACAATGTGGACGCACTTGTCCCGCTGTCTTCGGAACGTACGACCAGAGCCACGAAATCCATCGGCTCGCAGCAGAGGCGCGAACTGTGTCTTTACAAGTTCGAAGAATATGTCACTTGATGTCATTTTCGTGGTCTATTTTTCTTGTTCGCATTTACTTTTCTTTTTAGACCCATGTGATATTCGTCAAAGGCCTTCCTAAAATCGGAATCAGAAACATGGATTGTGGGCTCTGTTAAGTCATCTACTGCATTTGGGTCTAAGTTTGGAGCCCAGGGATTAGCGTGAAGACGATTGCGAATGTTTTCCATATGTTTACGCACACCGGCTCGCTTTCCAGCCTCCTCCGTAATTTTTCTTCCTGCTTCGGTTAGGGGATACCGTAAATACTCGATTTCGATTAGACCACCTCTCTTGAGGCGATTTAAGCCACCATTCAGCTCTGAGAGTGTGAAGATGGCATGATTTAAAAAATCGCCAACTCCAATAATGCGTGAAAGTGTTGGTTCACCTCCGCCAGTGCTTGCTCCGTAAATCGATGTCAGAAGCCAAGCATCACTCCAGATATATCTTGGTGTATTTAAATTCATTTCTATGGTGAACTTTTTATTATACGGATTCTGGCTGTGAGGATGGATACAGGCTCTTCATAAGTACCCCCATGTCACAACAGCCCCCTATGCATCAATGACTGTCCAAGCACAATAAAATAGACCATGGGTAGGAAGGAAAGTCAAGGTATCACGGTCAATCCCTGCTCCATCTTGACATTCCGGGAAACCATGGTAATTGTTAAAAAGTTAGTAGAAGCAGTTAAAAAACTTGTTACCCCGCGTGTTACCCTTTGGGGTGTTTTTTGACAAAATTGAGGCTAAAAATGAGGCTAAAGGGTTCAACTCCCCCCGCCTCCATTCTTCGCATGGTTTCCCATGCTCATCATGGTAAACCATTCGAAGAATGATCCTGAGGAATGTAATGACGAAGGGCCTGATATTCATTCATGAACAACTCTGCTTGGTATACTTACATCCTTGCCTGCTCTGACAATTCCTATTACACTGGCATCACCAATGATCTTGACTGCGCGTTAATCTGCACAACCAAGGAAAAGCAGCCTCATGGACAAGAGCCAGACGTCCTGTCGAATTGAAATATGCAGAAATCCATCCCGATAAATCATCCGCACGCATAAGGGAGATTGAAATCAAGGGATGGCGAAGGGAGAAAAAGTTGAATCTTTTCAAATCGCCTTCGAATATCCTGCTGTCTTCCAAATAACAGCTTCCCGTCGGCACCTAACCATTCAAGTTTGAAATTTGCCGCAACGTAGCTTCCCACCAAAGAATAGACCTCCTTCGGATGACAAGATCCAATCCACTGCGGAAGACAAATAATCTGCAATTTTCAAATCTCAGAAAGTTTTTTCAACTTCATGGATTTTCCCAAATCAGGAAAGGTTCTAATATTCATTTGCTTCAATGTCGAACTGCGATGGGAAAGAAACTCCCCATGGTAGAATAATACATACATTAGGTGTTTTCTTCCATTGAAGCCCGGAAAGGCCGGAATTAAGGTAGCTTCAATTCAGAATACATGAGGAGTATATGCTATGAATAAGATCTTAAGCAGGCTTCTCGCTCCTGTCCTGCTGTTTCCTTTGGCCGCGCTCAATGCCGCCGATCCGGCACCGACCGGGCCGGAATCAGGTTCCCAGGCTGAGAAAAACAGGAACCTGACATGGTCGTTCACTCCGGATCCGTCGCTGCCGGACGTGCTCATACTCGGCGATTCTATTTCCATTGGCTACACACAACAGGTGCGCTCATTGCTAAAAGGAAAGGCCAATGTGTTCCGTCCGATAACCGCAAATGGGCTTAAGACTGTCAATTGCGAGGGAACCACGCGGGGAGCGAAGGATATTGATCAATGGCTTGCCGGACACCAATGGAAGGTGATCCATTTCAACTTTGGCCTGCACGACTTGAAGCATGTGGCTCCGGGGACCGGACAGAACTCCGCCAGGTCAGAAGATCCCGTCCAGGCCACAGTCGAGGAATACAGCCGGAACCTGGAGGTGATTGTCGGGAAGCTCAAGGCCACCGGAGCACGCCTGATATTCGCCACAACAACGCCAGTCCCTGCGGGAGCAGCCAATCCGCTGCGCGAGCCTGATGCCCCGCCGCGTTACAACGCCGCCGCCCGAAAGATCATGGAGTCCAACGGCATCCGGGTGAACGACCTCTTCGCATTATGCGAACCGCAATTGCAGAAACTGCAATTGCCGAAGGACGTCCATTTCAATGCTGACGGATGCAAAGTCCTGGCAGAACAGGTTGCCGCCGTCATCAAGGAAGAACTTGCCGCCGGGGTTGCTCCTTTAAATCCGCAGCCGGCAGCCCAGACGCAGGAGACGCTCCCTCACAAATGGATCCCGAGCATCGCGCCAAATCCGAATCCGGACTCGCAATGGTTCCGCTCGGCGGCCCTGGGATTGTTCCAGCACTGGGGGATCGTAAGCGGCGGCACCCCGAGCGGCGATGCATGGGACATGCGCGTGCGTTTGAAGTCCAAAGGCAGTGATGTTCCGGAATCCGATCTCCTGAAAAATACGGTTTCCCCGGAGAAGATGTTCGAGCGCGCAAAGGTCTTCAATCCGGACAAGTATAATCCGGATCATTGGATGAGCGCGGCAAAGACGGCCGGTTTCCGCTATGCCGTGCTGACGACGCGCCATCACGACGCATATTTCCTGGGCGACAGCAAGTTTGGCGACTGGCATGCCGGCCATTACATCGGGCGCGACCTTATTATGCCGTGGGCCGAGGCCTGCAGAAAATACGGAATCAAAGTCGGTTTCTATTTCTCCAGTCCGGACTGGTATCATGGGCGTGAATATATGAATTACGCCATCTCCGAGGATAAGACACCCCTGATCTACAACTGGAAACATGAGAAAGTCGATTCGCTGCCTAAGATGCCTGAGAAGGCATATGCTGAAATCAAGGACATAAGGCACGGCCAGTTTGAGGAACTGCTCACGCGCTACGGCAAGATAGACCTGCTATGGCCCGACGGGGGAATGTCGGATTTCACCATAGACGAGGCGCGAAAGCTGCAACCGGGAATGATAGTCGGCCGCGGCTTTGAATACTCGACTCCGGAAGGCTGGGACATGATGAAGATGGAATACATAAAGGAGGCAAACCGGCGCGGTTATCCCTGGGAGTTCTGCACAATCGGCCACGGTGGTTCATGGCACTGGAGCGAAAAGGCCGAGGAGAAAGGAATTAGTGCTAAAGAGCTGATTTCGCAGCTCGCACAGGTCCGCGCCAGAGGAGGCAATCTGCTTGTGAACATAGCTCCGAGACCTGACGGAGAAATGCCGCATTGGTTTTATCCATTGTGCGAAAAGATGGGCGAGTGGATGAAGACCGGCGCCGAGGCAATCTACGACGTCAACGTCAACGGTCCCTTCCCCTATCCTAACCAGTGCGTCCATCCGGTCACGGTGACTCCAAAGGCCTGGTATGTCTTCCCGAACGCAAAAAATGATCCGATAATTGTAAAGGATGTGGGAAATCCCACAAGCATCACATTGCTGCGCGATGGACAGCCGGTGCCGTTCGAATACGCAGGTCGCCAGCTGACAATCAGAATCCCGAAGGAACTGCGCACCGACATGCCGGACGTCGTGAAGATCACATGGGAAAAGGCGAAGGAATAAAAGTCCGATCATCACTTCATAAATCACATCGCATACACACATTGCGAATTATTATATTGCTGTAATAAATTCATGGTATATGCTTAAACTTGCAACGACCACTGCGTCTTTGGCAAATAGCATAAACGCGCTTTCCGATGGTACTTATTGCATTTAACGCCAATTTTATTTATCAATTATTTAAGTAGGAACGTCCCTCTGATTCCCAAATATCCGTTGATATTTCACCAAATAAAACTGATTTATTTTGGGTAAGCCTATTGACATGTCTCCAGGGTGATATATAATTAAGCGTAATAATTACGCAACATTACGCATGCAGGTGGCAGATGAAGGATGAAGCGAAGTCCATATATGACATTGCGAGGATGACCGGAGTTTCGTACGCCACGGTCAGCCGGGTGCTGAATGGAAACGGCAGGACCTCCCCGGAGACTCGAAGGTCAGTTCTCAAGACCGCAGCCAAATATAATTTCCGGCCGAAAATGAAGGCACGGAAGACCACGGTGGCGATAATGATTGATGTTTATGACAGCACCCGGCAGCGCTACATCCCTTCAATTCTTTCAAGCCTGGTTGAAAAGCTTTCCTGCCATGATGTCGCTATCGAGATTTTCACCAGGACCAATATCAATCAGTTCAAGGAATGTTTCGCGGATGCCGTGATCGCAATGCCGTGGCATGACAGCGTGAGGGATCTCCTGTGCGGCCTTAAGCATGTCCCGAGGCTTACAATCAACTATTCGGCGCAGGATGGATGTTCGAATGTGGCAAGCAACCATGAGCAGAGCGGACGGATGGCGGCCGAACATCTGCTGTCGCGCGGACATAAAAGATCCGGGATAATAGTTTCCACTCAGGACTGGGGCAATAGCAGGAGGATTGAAGGATTCAGGAAATTCTTCGATGAAAATGGGATCGAGGTGGAATCCCAGCTCTGCGGTGTCATGTCAAACAACTCGCCATCGTCCATAATAAGTCAGATGCTGTCCAGGAAGGCGACAGCGATCTTCATCGGGATGGAGGATGCCTCGATTGAAATCTGCAGCATCCTGAGCATGCTTAATGTGAAAGTCCCCGAGGATCTTTCACTGATCTCCATGGAGAACAGCATATACTCAAGATTTCTGCACCCTCCAATGACCACGATAAACCAGCAGTTGGAAACAATGGTTGAAAGGGCTGTGGAATTGATCATTGAAAAAGTTTACTCAAAGGATATCAGCCCGGAGGAAATCCTGATCGACAACCAGCTGATTGAACGTCAATCAGTAAGGAACTTGTCCTCAAATTCTTAAGGAGGAGGGCGTGACAATGAAAAATCCAAATACCTTTTTCACTCTTATAGAGCTGTTGATCGTCATTGCGATAATTGCAATTCTCGCGGCGCTGCTGCTGCCGGCCCTGTCGAGGGCGAAATCAACGGCGAAACTCATCGTCTGTACTAACAACCTGCGCCAGCTTGGCACAGCACACTCACTCTACATGACAGAATGGAACGGTATGCTTGCCCACAGCACGGTTGAAGAATATGATGGTGATTCAAACAAAGGACACCGTTATACCTGGGCCAACAAGCTCGCTCCGGAACTAGGCTATACATACACAGATTTCAAGGTCTATGAATTCGCGGCAATGCCAAAACTGCCAGGGCAGTTCGGCAATGTCTTCACCTGTCCAGAAGATCCCGATGGATGGCAGCCAAACTCCTCCATGTGCGCACCCTCCTTTTCCATTAATGCATATATAGGAAACCTGACCGGAGCAGGATTCTCAATCTGCAACTATCCTGCTTATACTATAAATAAATTTATCCGGCCTGAAGGTAAAGCATTTTTATTTGATGGAAGAGGAGAACGGACAAGGGCTTCTGAATTCCACACGGTTCGGGACGGTACGAACCAATCCCACGTCTATCCCCGGCATTTTTCCCGCAATACCAATATGCTTTTCCTCGACAACCATGTCAACAACTATTCGTCTCCTCCTATTCCTGTATTTGTAAACTCACTCGAGACATACCGTTGGCTTCGCTACGACTATCCCGTCTCTGACAGTCTCTAACTGTCGATTTTGCATGATTGCCAATTGTTCTATGAAACTTAAGCCAATTCAAAAATAAGGAGTCCTGAAATGAAAGAATTGTGGAAACTTATGATGATGGCAGCCATCCTGCCATTGTCGTCGTTTGCTCAAAGTGAGGAATGGAAGACGGTTATTGAGGACAGCTTCAAGGTCTCTCCTCCAGATCGCGTAGCCGGGAGCAATCTATCGGGCTTCTCAACGGAAAAAGGCTCCTGTATTTGGCGTCAAAATGGGAACGACGCAATATTCCAGCTTTCGCCAGAAGGGCGCGTTGTCAACGGGAACGCCGCAGGAGGGAAGGCAATTGCCCTTGTTGACTGCATCCCGACAGGGGATTACCAGATAAAACTGGAGGCGGACATGCGTCCTGGAAAGAGCCAGTGGCTGGCGCTTGGATTCTCCAGCGGCGGCGACTTTTTCTGGAGCAAGGACGGCCAGCTATGGCTTACCATCAGGGGATCGCGTGAGGCCGGGGAAGGACAGATTGTTGTTTATACCAATGGAACAAAGACCATGCTTAAAAGCGCAAAGGGTGAGGATTACGGCTTCAGCCCGGACAAGCCGACACATGTCGAAATCATCTATGACAAGACGGCAAATACCGTATCGGTGACCATCAATGACAAGAAGATATTGGAGAACTACCAGTTCAAGGATGTCAAGCCGGAGATCAAAGCTGCCGGGATAATGACCAATCTGCCAGAACCGAACGATCCAAACATGGTTGACAACTTCAGGATATCCATGAAGGGAGGCCATCTCCAATCCCCTGTTGCAGAAGAAGGGGCCAAAGGAAAGGGGAAAAGATGAAAAGATTCTGGAAGGTGACAATGATGGCAATAATCCTGTTGCTGTCGCATGCGGCTTACAGTGAAGAGTGGAAGACGGTGATTGAAGACAGCTTCAAGCTTTCCCCTCCTGACCGTATCGAAGGAAGCAAGCTGTCAGGATTTGCCGCTGAAAAAGGTTCCTGCGTGTGGAGGCAGCATGGGAACGACGCCATATTCCAGCTCTCCCCCGAAGGATATGTAACCAATGGCAATGCCGCCGGAGGCAAGGCGATTGCCCTTCTGGACTGCATTCCGACAGGGGACTGCAAGATCAGGCTTGAAGCGGATCTGCGTCCTGGAAAGAGCCAGTGGCTGGCGCTTGGATTCTCCAGCAGCGACGACTTTTTCTGGAGCAAGGACGGCCAGCTATGGCTTACGATCAGGGGGGCGCTTGAAACTGGCGAAGGGCAAATCAATATTTATACCAAGGGGACCAGCAGCATTTTAAAAAGCGCAAAGAAGGAGGACTACGGATTTACCCCGGATAAACCATCCCATGTTGAAATCATCTACGACCAGCCTGCGAATACTGTGTCGGTTACTGTAAATGACAGGAAGTTAATTGAAGGCTATCAGCTCAATGACTTCAAGCCGGCAATCAGGACCGCCGGGATAATGACCAATTTTCCAGAAGCCAACGGCATGCAGGTGGGCAACTTCAAGGTCTCACTGCAAGGCGGAGAATTACAGGCGCCAGCTGCAAATGTGGCAAGAGACGGGAAACCTTTAATCATCATTGACTCCACTGCGGTCAAGGCGACCAACCTGTTCTGGGGCGCATCCCGCGATCTCCAAATCGAAAACAGCCTCGAACCGTCTATCCCCTATTTTGCCAGTTTTGAATTTGGCCTGAAGCCTCAGGATGCCGGAGAATATAATTGCTGGGCTCTGGTTTTCGGCTGCGGTGATGTACCCTATTTGTCCTCATGGAGCTGGAGCCTGGACAAGGAACCTGATCAGGAAGGTAAAGCCCTGGAAGGATCCCTTGCGGGAATGCCGCGCTGGGTCAAGTTTGGAACTGTGAAGCTTGCGGAAGGCAAACATTCTCTGCGCATCAATGTCACGAAGCGCCGTTCCTTTCCAGATGACGCCTATCTGTTTCATCTTTATAAAGTTATCTTTGCACCCGCTGATGTGAAATTCAGCCCGGCAGAGGCCAATGTCGAACTTGGTTTCAATCCTCAGGGCAACATGCAAGGGAATGCCTCTGCCCAGAAAAGCGGATCCACCGTCCAGGAGCAACAGCAAGGGCGCGTGATTCTTTATAAAAGCGGCATAGCTGATCCTGTCAGCCTAACTGTGGATTATAAAAATGTCCTGCCTCCGGTCCAGCCGATTTGGCGTGATTTCAGCGAGGGCGGAATCGAAACTGGCGGGGACTTTCTCATGCCCCAGCTGGTCAAACCTTTGCGGCCTCGATTCATCCGCAAGTGCCATGTCCTTTCCCTTGCAAAGATTACTCGCGGGGTGGAAGGAAAATTAGTTTACGATTTCACCGAGTCTCTTGCCGTCGTAAAAGCCATCCGCGCAGTAGGGGCCGAACCAATCATTGATCTCGCCAATCCTCCCGGGGTCATATGCAAGGATGCCCAAGGAAAGGCCCAGCCGGTAAAGGATTGGGCGACGAATGAAAAATTCCAAAAGGAATGGTATGAGGTCGTCATGGCATTCCTAACATCCCTCAAGGAGGCAAATCTGTCCGTCAAATATTTCACGTCCTTCAATGAACCTGAATTCTCCGGCATGGGGACACGTGGAAACAATCCGACCTCTCTCATGATCAACCGCGTTGCCGCGCAGGCCGTCAAGGACTTTGACAAGAACCTGCAGATGGGCGGCATGGAATTCGGGAACTCCAGATCAGAGATATACAATGCATTTCTCGACTACATCGGGAAAAATCCTGAGAATATCGATTTCTTTTCCTACCACCAGTACCAGTCCACTCCTGAGAGGCACGCCGACGAGATCAAATATTTGCGCAAGGAGCTGGACAAGCGTTCGCTTCAGCGCGTCAAGATCGCAGTTGACGAATGGCAGGTTGCCAGCAGCGGGGAGATTTATCACCGTACAGGAGTTCGCGCGGCCACATACTCCGCTTCGTGCATGAAGGCGATGGCAGAAGCCGGACTCGATATCGGCGGCAGTTTCGATTTCCGTGATTTTCCCAAGGAAGGCTGGCAGTGGGGAATGATCACTAAAGACGGTTTCCTGAAACCGCAATATTGGGGACAATGGCTATGGTCACAGCTGCCTGACGGCAACGACAGGCTGGCGGTAACCGGCGAGGATGACAGGATACAGTCGTTCGCTTTCCGCGATGGAGAGGGGATAGCCATGCTGGTTTGGTATGATGCTCCGGAGAATTATCCGAACCGCAAGGTTTCCATCAGCATATCATCTGGGAAGTGGGCTGGTTCCACAGTCAAGCAGTGGCAGCTGGATTCGATGCGGCATATCGGCTATATCCCGGAGGGCGCGCCGGTTGAATTGCCCTATTCTGTCAAATCGGAGAAATTCAAAGATGTACGGATGCCATCCTTCTCCTTCAAGATGCTTCCTGCGTCGATGCAACTGATTAAAATGCAACCATTGGCAGCTGACCAGGAACCTGTCAAACCCCGCCCGATCCTTCTGGACAATGAAGGTCTGAGCACAGGAAAACTCCGGGACCTGCGACCATAGGAGTTTTCAAGTATGGACGTAGAAGAGAATACAGATATCCTATTCATAAATTATGAAAACAAAGATATACAAAAACAAAAATACGCTTGGAAAATATGGCGCATGGGAAATTGCCGGATTGATTAAGGATGCTTTTGACGGTAATCAATCTGGAACTGCTGGATGTTGCCAGATTATCAATCAGACGTTTGAAGCTGAATATATCGAGGAAGCGTGTTCCACCTGCGGGAGGCTTCTGAAAAAGAGTGCCGGTAGGTTCCGGATGATAGATGAGGTCTATTGCATGAATTGTTATTACAGAAGGAATCCAGATAAAAAGACCAAAGGGATCTGCAATTCTTGGGAATAATTCTCTGTCAGGATAATTGGGGTAGATGCCTTGGAATCAAACGCCTAATCAAACATGGGCCTTAGAGCAATTCTTGCTCGCATAAACTTTGGTTCTATTGGATTGTTTTCTGGTATTTTTTACCCGATTTATTCCGTCTTCATCGGTCGCAGCCTGAATGGGAATTTTATTTATTTCCTTCGACTCCGGCGGCTTCACAAGGCCGCCGATACGTGTTACAAAGGACAGCGGTTGTAATGGTGCCCGGTTTTGACAAGGATATTTCCACCTTGTTTTTCTCCCGGATCAAGGACGGATCAATGGCAAAATCATATGTGCTCATGCCGGAGCCTATGCCTTCAAGCTCCATCTTCCCCACTTCCTTTGCGTTGAAACTTACGGCCATGGTCCCTGACGCATAGCCGGCACCTATCCGCAGGAAGGAACTTTCAATTCCAGACGGAGGACAGGCAACCTCAATTTCTTTTTTTCCAGTGTCTCGAAGGAGCATCCTGTCGCCGCAGAACAGCCTTTCATCCAGCATGGTCCTGATTTCAGGCGCTTTAGAAAGCGAAAGCTTTATCAATGTGGTCTCACATCCGGCGACCGGGATCCGGCGTGGATCGGGTTTTTCAACGGAGTATGTTATCTTGCCATTCTCCAGATACAGTCTGACCTGCTCAATCCCTGTCACAACCACGCCTTCGGGGAGAACCGCCTTCATGTCAAGGGAATATCTCCGGGGGCGGACATTGTTGATCATCACCGACGCATTGACGCCGTCGATGACGGCATGGCATGTGATTCCGTCGGCGTCCGTTGAGACGGGCAGGAGGTATTTCCCGGTGTGGCCGCCCCAGAGATCGAAGAAATGGATCATCTTGTTGGGCCTGTCCACGCTGTTCTTCTCGAAGACAGTGACCGGCCTTGTCATCTGGCAGGTGAAGCAGAAGAGATCCGTGTTGTTGAGGAAGCGCATCAGGATGCCGTTGCTTCTGTAAATGGACTTGAAACATTCCACCTCGTCCATGCTTCCGCCTTCACCGCCGCACTCGCTCACAACTATCGGTTTTTCACACCGCGCCAGCCTCATGTGAGTGCGCAGCATGTCGTTTATGGCGTCAAAGGCGCCATAGAAGTAATCCTTTTTTTGAGGGCGGGACATGTCAGCGCCGCCATAGTAGTGGAATGAATAAAAGTCGAGATGATCCCTTGTTGCATCCATGAACTTGAAGATCCTGGCCGCGTATCCGAAGTTCTCGTTTTCGAGGCTTATGGTCGAACTTGCCAGTCCTCCAACCTTGGTCTCCGGGCTTGCCTTATGGATTGCATCCGCCACCTTGTTGTGGAACTTCGCCAGGAGATCCCAGGAGGCGTCGAGACCGCATGGCAGGACGTGGTACATCCATTCCGGCGAGATGTTCGGTTCGTTCTTGACCTCCCACCATGTAGCGGTACGCCCCTGCTTCGCGATCTCAATCTGAACCCATTTCGCGGCCAGCTCGGCGGCAGCATCGAAAAGAGCGACATCGGGAGTGCCGCGTAAGTTGACTTCCCCGGGCGGAGGATTTTTCACATGCATGAACTGCGGCCAGTTGTCAAAGCACATCGCATACTTGAAGTCCGGAGGGAAAAGTTCAAGGAATTTCCTCTTCTCATCCGAGTTCACGTTTGCCATCTCATCTTCGAACCATTTCTCCGAAGCCCAGCCGGGACGTTCCGGATCCTCCTTCACGAAGGAAGGCTTGTCGCTCCAGAAGAACTTGGTCTGCTCGCGTCCGAACACAAAATTCCGTTTCCGCAGCTCGTCGTGGGTTTTGAAGTCAATCCGCGGACGTTCATAGAAGCGGTAGTAGTCGCGCCAGTTGAATGCGGTATTGTCTTCAATCCCGCGGTAGTCCATGAAGGAAATAGCGAGAATCCTGTTTTCGACAGGCTTGTCCGCACCGATTTTCGAATAAGGCAGGAAGTCGAAATCAGTCTCCCAGCCTGGCGCCCAGGTGAAGCAGATTTCCCTGAGCTTAGCATTCCCCTCGAGGAGGATGCCGTACTCCTTTCCGGACTTCGAATCCGGCTTCAGCTTGCGGCAGACAAAATATTTCCTGGAAGCGCCATCCCACCACTTTTCAATCATCTGCTTTTCACCGTCCGAAGAAACGAGATAGGCGTTCACATTGTAGACGCTTTCGTCGTCACCGATCAGGCAGAGTTCCCTGTAGAAAGGCCAGAACCGGACGAATTCAGGAGGGAGAGGGACGGTAAGCTTTCCCTCGACTGCTCCAGGAGCCTTTGCCATGGTGACGGAGAAAAGCTTCATCCTGTCGGTATTTATGTCTTTGCGGAAAACTCCGCCGTGCGCACGAGCGAATTCCAAGAATGCATTGTGTTCAGCCAGCTTCTCCCTGCACTCCGGCGTAAGATTGTCATCTGCTCCGGGAACGACACCGGGAAACCATAGGAGGAAAATCAGGAGGAAGCTGTAGCGAATCATATATTCCTCATTTTTTCACCGGCCACAGGTTAAATTTCCGGATGCCGTCCTCAAGACCCTGGAATGGGCCGGAAATGCATGT
Source organism: uncultured Victivallis sp. (assembly GCA_964506605.1). GTDB lineage: Bacteria > Verrucomicrobiota > Lentisphaeria > Victivallales > GWF2-50-93 > GWF2-50-93. The sequence continues at coordinate 21,119 of CAZDNQ010000009.1, forward strand.
CTCCGGAATCGGATTCCCGTTGAAATCATTGTCGACACCACGAACTTTACTGCATCTGGGGAAAGCCTGGCTGTTTTCAATGCTGATAGAGAGGATCAGTGTCTTGGGATCTATTTCAGCCTTCAGCGGACAGTTCTGGACGCTGCCCGAATCGAGCTTCATTATTTTCCGCCATCCTTCAATGTCCAGATTCGACCAGTCCATCTTTTTTTCATTGGCTTTTTCCGCCTTCTCCTTCAGTTCCTTCGGAACACTCTGCCAGTTGATCGCGAATGAAAGCGGCTTGCCCTTCCCGCCCGGACAAAAGACATTGAAATCGGAAATGTTGCCGCTTGAACGCGGACTTGGGAACGGAAGGCTTATGGGCTTTTCATTCAATACCATATTGTTCAGGATGCTCTGGTTAGAAGTCTCGACAAGCTTCTCCTTGATCTTCCTGTCAGAGACCGTCCTCATGAGAATTCCCAGGTCGGCCGTTCCGAAGATGAGGTTGTTGGCGAATGTCGCTCCCGAGGCATCGTGCGTATAGATGCCATATCCGCTGCCCAGGCTGAAAGATTTCTCTCCAAAGCGGCGGGAATAGGCTATGATATTGTTGTCGAAAAGGGCGGGCCCATCCATTAATTCAACAAACAAGCCGCCCATAGCATTGCCGAGAATGACATTCCGTGTCACCCTTGCGCCAATATTCTGGTTGTCTATCCAGATGCCCCAGGCGTTGTTGTCGCGTACAAGATTCGCCTCGACCAGCACGTCAGAATTATGGAACTTCATGCCGGCCATTTCCTCCTCGGCATAAAATCCCAGATTGTTGTTGCGTTCGACGATGTTCCCAATGACCTTGGTGCCCTTGTGGTTCCATCCTGCAATCCCGCAGAGACCGTTGTCGGAGACAGCATTTCCCCTTATGATGTGATTGCCCCCAAGAATTATCTTTCGATCTGATTCTTCGACATCAGTGAAATATTCCGGAAGCCATCCTTCGCTGCCGCAGTCAATGCCAATCGTCTTGGCGAACCGTACTGTGTTGTTTTCAATCAGCCAGTGGTGTCCGCTCCTCGGGCTTACCGCGCCCATCTGCGGTTCAGGCCTGAATCCCGGGTTTGCGCAGTGCTCGAAAATAAAATCCCTGACATGGATATAACCAAGCCCGCGCCTATGAGGGGCAAATATCCTGTCACGCATGGAGATTTCCACGACGGCCTTTCCTATGTCCTTCGCCGATTCGGGAAAATGCACGAAGAGCCCGTCCTTATCTTTGGATACCGCCCAGGAACCAGCCTCTGATCTGGCTTTTTCATCGCTAGGCTTTTCATCCAGCATCTGCCCGTCGACGAAGACCTGTCCGGTGCAGTGCCTGAACGCAGGCATTTTCTCCGGCCTTTTCCCATATGTGCCGGCATTGTACACCATTTTCAGGAACGGGTTCCCATCCTTGAACGTCTTTTGGTCGAATTCTGCAAAATAAACAGCGTTGTCAATCTTTCTCCATTCAGGTTTCCATATCTCGCTGCCCTTGACGATCACTTCCTCGTCCTGGGCTGCCTGATAAACTATTGGCCGCCCTTCCTCCCCGCCACGGGCCGGAGTAACGCGTTCGCGGTAGACGCCCTTGTGTACAAGGACGGTATCGCCGGGATTTGCGAGTTTCGCAGCGGCGGAAATGGTCCTGAAAGGCTTGTCTTCGGTTCCAGCATTCTCATCGGATGCCTGTGGATACCCCTGGTTTACTACGAGGATATTTCCTCCAGCACAGACATTCATTCCGGCGTAAACAATGATAGTCATACACATCAGACTACATGCAAATCTCATCCTTGTAATTCCTTTTTAATTTCTTCCAGACCAATAGGCATGGGATAGCCAGATTCAGCCCATGTCAGGCGGAGGTGGTTTTATTTTCAGAAGAAGAGGATCTTCGTTCAGTTCCATCTGGCGCAGGAGCCGCTTATGCAGATCTCCAACAACCTCCTTGATCTCATCACGCGAATATTGTGGCCCTTCATCTGGAGCGGACCATGCATCCTTCGTCCAGATCTTCTTTCCGTCTGCGATCTTCGCACGTCTCCTGCACCGCCACGGGGCAATGAGATCGACCAGTTCGCAGGGATCATTCCCTATGTTGAACAGCTGGTATCTCGAAATCAGGGGATACCATATCAGCTTCCACCGCTCGGTCCTTATCAGGCGCTGCGAATGGCGCAGTTCCTCGTGCGGATCCTCGGGACTGAAGAACTCGCAGAAAACATCTTCCCGAACCTCCCGGACCTTTCCTTCAATAAGGGGAACAAGGTTGTGACCGTGCTTCGCGGAGGCAGGCTTCGGTATTCCGGCAATCTCGCACAAGGTCGGATAGAGATCGACATGATGCACAAGCGCGGATGAGGTTTTTCCGCGGGGGATTGACGGCCCTCTCCAGATCAGCGGCGAAGATATGCTGTGGTCATACATGTTCTCCTTGCCAAGAAGCCCATGGCTGCCGGTCGCCAGTCCCTGGTCTCCGGTGAAGACAACTACCGTGTTCCTGTCGAGTCCTTTGGATTTCAGGAAGTCCAGCACTCTTCCGAAATGGAAGTCCATATGGCTGATCATCCCGTAATACTTTGCACGGTACCGGCGCATCCTCTCCTGCGTCCTCGGCCAGTTCTCGAGGAGTTCGTCGCGGATGGTCATGTCGCCATTGTCCACAGGATGTTCTGGCATGTAGTTCGGATAAAGTGGCATCTTTTCCGGATCGTACATGCTTGCGAAAGGCTCGGGGGCGTCGAACGGATCATGAGGCGCATGGTATGCGAGGAAGCAGAACCAGGGCTTGTCGGCGGGAGCATTTTCGAGCAGCCGCAGCGCTGAATCGGTGAAGATTTCCGAGCTGTGTCCCGAGACCTCCCCCCATGGCTCCTTGAACCTCATATAATGTCCCGTCTTGGCATGGTTGTTCAGGTTGTCATTGTGAAATACGCAGCTTGTGACATCATATCCCTTGTCACGCGGATGTCCGTCATTGTGCCATTTGCCCACATGAATTGTATGGTATCCCGCATCCTTGAAGGCTCTGGGCAGCAGCGTAAGCTCAGGATTTATCGCCATCCCGAACCATGGCACCCTGTTGACGAACGAAGTGCATCCGGTAAGGATTTCCGCCCTGGCAGGAGTACATATCGGCGTAGTGCAGAAATTCTGCCTGAACGAGAAGCCCTCGTTGACAAGCCTGTCGATGTTTGGTGTCTTTATATGCGGATTTCCAAGTGCGCCGACGGTGTCGAAGCGCTGGTCGTCTGTCAGTACAAACAGCATGTTAAGTTTCCTGCCCACTATCAAGCCTCCATTATTTTTAAAAGTCTTCTGCCTAGATTCATGCCCATTGCATGATGACCGTAATCTCCTGGATGAATGAGATCTGTAGTCAGGCCTCCGAAGTCGTCAAGGATGTCCTTGCCTTCTATCAGATGAAGTTCCGGACTGCTGAAATCTTTCACTATTTGCCTGAGGATGACGTTGAACTCCTGTTCATTCCGGGCATTATCCGCATCTGGGACGGCAGTAATTCCCCGGGTCATTGAATTTGGGAAAATGCTTATGACGACTATTCTTCTGCCAGGATGACTTTTCCTGAGGGCTCTTATAAGGTTGACAGCGCTTTCCCTGAATTTCTCCGGAGTGCAGCCGCGCATATTGACACCTATTTCCAATGTAATAAGATCCCAGTCCTTCCGCGAACTGAAGTATCTGGCTATTTCCGGCTCGCACATGCATGAGCCAGAAAGCCCCTGGT
>CAZDNQ010000010.1:0-24168 GCA_964506605.1 uncultured Victivallis sp.
GATATTTCGCAGATCCCTGGAACATCATGTGCTCGAGGAAATGCGAGAGCCCGCAGCCGAGATATTCCCCCTCGTGGATGCTGCCGGTCCTGACCCAGACCTGGAGGTTCACGGTTGGAGCCTCGTGGTTCTCGTATGCAAACATCCTGAGGCCGTTGTCGAGGGTGTCGGACCTGATCCCCTTTATCTCGGGCTTGTCTGCTGCGGATGATGACAGGGTGTTTGACATGAAAATGCTAATCAATAACAGGTGGCTTGAGATTCTCCGAAACATCCGACTTGAAAGGCTCTGCAAAAGCCTTTTCGAAGTCGAAGCCGTCCTTGAAATCGGTGATGGTGTCATTTTCGCTCTTTCCGAGAAGCTGCCTGTTTACCAGATTGAAGACGACATTGCCTACGGCGGTGCTGTCCGCGAGCCCCCAGCTCCTCAGGATCTCGCCCGCCATCGGGCCGAACTCCTGGATTGCGTACTGGCGGAACCCTTCGAGGAGCTCACGTCCGGTCACATGGTGGTTGGCGGACTTGTCCCTGCCGAGGTTGAGCATCGTGAACACGACGGCCTTGCTTATGAACTCATAGGCCTCCGGCGCGTAGCGCGGATCTTCGTGCACGATCTTGTCCACAGCCTCTCTGAATTTTAAGTCGTTCATTGGAACTCTATTTACTTTTTGCTGACCATATGCTAATTTTCAGCTGTCGATAATATAAATGGCTTAATGATAAAAATAAATAAGTCGGAGACATAAAATGACAAAACAGATTTTCCTTGCAGTTCTCATGGCTGGTGCCGCCGTGTTCATGGCGGGCTGTGAAAACTTGGGCGGCCCTTCGAGATCTTCCGGTTACCAGAGGCAGCAGTATGATGCGACCAAGGTGCAGTCGGACCAGGTCGGCCAGCTCTCAACCGCGGTTTCAAACCTGACGAACACGAACAACGAGGTCATCAAGGTCGTGAACGACCTGAACCAGAAGATCGCGGCCCTTGAGCAGAGGAACGCGGTGCAGGAGAAGAGCATTGCGGCGCTCCAGCAGCAGCTCGCCGCGCAGCGCCAGGAATACCAGACTTCCATCAACAAGATGATAGAGCAGGTATCCAAGGAGGTCAGCAAGGCCTCGGTGTCAACGGCATCCTCCGGTGGACCTGTCGGGACCGGCGAGTTCTATGAGCACAAGGTGGAATCAGGCCAGACCCTAGGCGCCATCGCCAAGGCATATAATGTATCGGTCCAGGAGATCATGTCAGCCAACAGGATGAAGGATACGAACCTGCGCGTCGGCCAGACCCTCTACGTCCCGAAGAAGAAATAAAATCCCGGGCCAGTCTCCATGAAGCTATGCCGCCGCCCTGCGGGGGCTTGTTGGAAATTCATTCAATCTTTCTTTTCCCCAAGCTTCGCATGGGGCTATATTATGTCGTCCACTGCGTGGACTTGGGATTTTCCAATAACAGTCCTCGCAGAGGGCGGAATATTGTAGCCACAAGGCGTCAGCCTGTGGTCATGGATTATTCAAATATTAAAACAAGCCCCCGCAGGGCGGCGGAATGATTACTTTACGGCCCGTCTGATGGCGTCTTCGCCTATCAGTCCGTCCCGCAGTATCCTGAATGGCGCTGTCGTAGCATCTACGAGGGTTGAAGCCTTGCCATGTTCGATCCTGCCGCCGTCGACCGCGAGATCCGGAAATATTTCGAGATCCTTCAGCGCGTCTTCGATCGTCAGCGCGGCGGGTTCGCCTGAGATGTTTGCACTTGTCGCGGCAAGCGGGCATCCGATCTTTCCAAGGAGTTCCTGCATGAACTCATGGTTCGGGATGCGCAGTCCGGTTGTGCCGCCATCCCTGTTGCAGACGATGAGCGTCAGGGCCCCCGGGAAGAACTTATCGGCTATTTTCCTTGCTTCGCCTTCGAATACAAGGCCCTGCTTTTCGGCCAGCGCCACCGAGGACGAGAGCATCTGGAACGGCTTCTTGGAATCCCTCCTCTTCATCTTCAAAATTTTTTCCCGCGCCTGCTGGTCATCCCACAGGCACATGAACCCGTAGACCGTCTCAGTCGGGAGTAGCAGCACGGAACCTTTTTTTGAAAGGGTCTTGCCGCAGATGCCTGCTATGCTGGCGGCGCCAGTCTCATTTAGGCTTAGGATTTTCACGTTTCTTCTGTTCCTTGTGCAGTGCTTCAAGGCAGATCAGGAGGTCGATGGCCCTCATGAGGCACTTGTCGGATTCCTCGCTGCCGGCGGTCGTAGAGAGCTTGTCATAGGCGATCTGGGGGTATGGGGTTACGCTTGTGGCGGGAACTATCTGCGACGCCGGGATGTTTGAGAAGTAGTCCGGAACTGACGGCACAAGCAGGATGCTCCCTGATTTCAGAGAGACCTTTGTCTTTACAAACGGAGTTCCGGAAGTGCTTCCACCGGAAATAAGGCACTGTCCGCTTTCCGACATGAGACGGGTGAATATCTCCCCGCTTCCCTTCGTCTTGTTCCCGACAAGAACTATCACCGGTATGTTGAGTACCCGTTTCGGCATTTCCAGACCTTCGACCTTCGGAACCTTGTCAGGTGAACAGAACAGGGAGACAGCCCTCAGGCAGTTTTCATAATCGTAGCCCTGGCAGTCGCGCAGGTCCAAAAGGAGGCCGACCGGCTTGTTTGCGAGCCTCGCAGTGTTTTCGCAGTCCTCCTTGAGCCTTGAATAAGTTTCGGGGGTGAATGCGTCGATCCTGATGTAGAGTATCTTCTGCGACGAGATGATTATCGCCTGGAGCGCCTTGATATCCTTCTTCGGCTCTTCCGGCACTTCTGTCCCTGCTGCAAGATATTCAATGCCTGAGTTCAAGGATGTGACCAGGGATTTTATGGTCTTTTCCTCGTCGGCCTGGGTGTATTTTGCAACGGCGACCGGATAGTTTTTCTCAATTTCAGACAGTATCTCATTTATCCTTGCAAGCGTCTCCTTGCGGAAAGGACTTGCCTTTGACAGGAGTTCTTCAGCGGCGGGCTTGGTATCGGCAGGCTTGGCGGTCTCAGGTTCGGCGGAAGGGGTGCTTTCAACCGGAACTGGGGCTTGCACCTGTTTCTCCGTCTCCTCTGCAAAGACAGAAAGACCTATGAGAAGAATGAAGCAGATCAGGAGATTTTTCATTGGGGTATACCGCCAGCCTTCAAAACTTCCTGGAGCTCGGTGTCGGCGGCCTTGACCTTGTCGGCCTGCTTGACACGGAACTCCTTCAGCTTCCTTGCGAGGTTCGCATCTGAGAGGGCGAGTATGGAAATTGCGAGGAGCGCTGCATTGTCGGCCCCTGATTTGCCGGCGGTGACGGTTGCGACCGGAATTCCCGGAGGCATCTGCACCATCGCAAGGAGGGCGTCGAGGCCGTTGAACGGCTCGCATGCCATCGGGATGCCGATTACCGGCACGGTTGTGTGTGCTGCGACGACGCCCGCAAGATGGGCCGCCATCCCGGCGGCGCATATCATGACCTTGATCCCGTTCTGCTCCGCCTCGCCTGCGAATTTCGCGGCTTCAACCGGAGTCCTGTGCGCGGACATTACCTTTGCAGTGTATGGAACTCCGAAGTCCCTGAGTATTTCGAATGCGCGTTTCAGGCTCGGGAGGTCGCTCTTGCTCCCCATCATGATTGCAACTTGTGCGTTTGTTTTCATTTCGTTGGACCAGCCTCCGGAATTAATGCGGTTGTTGACAATTCAAAAATATAATCTGTTCTGTCGGTTTTTAAAACATAAATTCCATTTTGCCGGGAAATCCGCTTGAACATGCGCCGGCCAGGATGGCCGCGCCCCTGACTTAAACAGGACTGGCGAATCGCTCCGCCGAAGTGGATGCTCCAGTCATTATATTGTGTCTTCGCGACTTTATGTTATCTTAAATGTCTTTTCAGGCGGCAGGGAGGTTTCATGAACAGACGTGAAAGATTGCTTGCGACTTTGAACGGAAGGCCGGTCGACAGGCCGCCTGTCTCATTCTATGAGATAAACGGGCTCGATGAACATGCCGAGGACAAGGATCCCTTCAACATATATTCCCATCCGTCCTGGAAGCCGCTGATAGAGCTCGCCAGGGACAGGACCGACAGGATCGTGATGCGCGGTGTAGGCGTGCAAAATGCCAAGCCGGGGCCTATGGCGGAACTCACCAAGGTCGAAACATATTTTCAGGACGGCAGCAGGTTCGTCTCTACGACCGTCAAGGCCGGCAGCCGCACGCTGAAGTCGCTGACGAGGAGGGATCCGGACGTGAACACGGTCTGGACACTTGAGCATCTCATCAAGGACATTGACGATCTGAAGGCATATCTCGATATCCCCGCTGACGAGTTTTGCGGGACATTGGATGTCTCCAGTGTTCTACAGGCTGAGGAGAAGCTGGGGGATACGGGGATAGTCATGATCGACACCGGAGATCCGCTTTGTTCGGCGGCACAGCTATTCGACATGGCCGACTACACGATAATCGCACTTACTGAACAGGAACTTTTCCACAGGCTGCTGCAGCGGTTCGCGAAATATCTGCACGCAAAGACCGAGGCCGTCGCAGAGGCTCTTCCCGGAAGGCTATGGAGGATCTACGGTCCGGAATACGCTTCCGCGCCGTACTTGCCGCCGGATCTCTTCAGGCAATATGTGGTAGGCTACGACAAGCCGATGATCGACTCGATACAGGGCCACGGAGGTTTTGCGAGGATACATTCCCACGGGAACCTCAGGAACATCCTCGACCACATCGTCTCGACGGGCGCATCCGGGCTTGATCCGATCGAACCGCCAAACCAGGGAGACGTGGAGCTCGAATATGTCAGGCGGAACTATGGAAAACAGCTGGTCCTTTTCGGCAATCTTGAAATCACAGACATTGAATCGATGCCCACGCATCTTTTCGAGGGAAAGGTCAGAAAGGCGCTGGAGGAGGGGACTGCCGGCGAAGGCCGCGGATTCGTGCTGATGCCTTCCGCATGCCCGTATGGGAGAGTGCTCTCGGAGCTGGCTCTCAGGAACTACGAGAGGATGATTGGGATTGTGGAATCCTGACGATCTTGCGGGTTTCCTTTTTTTTTCGTTCGCCGCCACTATGCTTCTCAGTATAATATGCTAAATTTTTAAGGGTTTTAATAATTTCAGAAACAGAAAGGGCTGACCTATGAGAAAAATGCTGACGATGTCCGGATTCCTTTCCGGACTCATGCTTCTGTCAGGCTGCATGAGCACGCCTGAAGGCGATCTGGATGTCATTCTCGCCAATATGAGGAAGGCCCTTGATCCCGATGGTCTTTCAGCCAATATCAAGACGCAGGTCGTAACTTCCAAAATTGATTCCCTCCACATTAAGGACGGCAAGATGGTCGTCGAGGTCAAATATCCCGACAAGCTCCGCATCAGGGCCGAATCCAAGGACGGCATTTTCATGAAGGGATGCGATAGCAAGGAAGGATGGGAGTTCACTACAAAGCACGGATTGCGCGAGATCAAGGGGAAGGAGCTGGACAACCTGAGGTTCCAGATAGTGTTCCTGTCGCCGAAGGAGAAGGCCAAGGACGTCTTTGAGTCGGCCAGGCTGGAAGGCGAGGAGGTCGTCAACAGGAAGCCCTGCTACAAGCTTTTGTGCACGCCGAAGCCGGCATACAGCATGGCGCCCGTCAATATCTATGTGGACAAGAAGACATTCTTCGTGATCAAGACCGAGGAGACTCATATCGGACCTGATGATCAGCCTGTTGAGGTTGCAAGGTATTTCATGGACTACCGGAAGACCGACGGGATGTATTTCCCGATGAAGATTATTTCCGAGGCGGGCGGCAAGATCGCAGAACTTGCCGTGGAGTCGATCGAATGGAACAACGACCTCAGCGACACCGCCTTCGACATCCCGGATGAAATCAAATAATAAATCGGAAAGGATTCAACATATGAGATACCTGACATCTATAGTCACCGCGATATGCGCAGCTTCCTGCGTCGTGGCCTCAGCCGGGAACATAACACTGCCTGACAACAGGGTCCTGGAGAACGCATACGTAATGTCGGAAAGGCCGGACGGCCTGGAGATCGGCCATAAGAACGGAGTCATGTTCGTCCCTTTCAGCGATCTGCCTGAGGCCATCCAGAAGAAATACGGCTACAACGCCGAGAAGGCCGCCAAGTACCAGGCGGATGTCGCAGCTGCAAAGGAAAAGAGGGCCCAGGAACAGGCAAAGAAAAATGCCGATATGGCAAAGGCCTTCGCCGAGGACCAGAAAAGGGTGGCCGATATGCAGTTTGATCGTCTTGGCGCTGAGATCCAGAAGAGCAAGGAGAGGATCGAATTCCTGAAAACTGATATCCCAAGGCTCGAAAAAAGCTATTATGAGCTTGTCAAGAAATCGTCGGAGATGACTGCCGAGGCCGCTGACACAGACACATATTATGGCGGCGGCTGGGGCGGCTTCCTCAGCAAAGGCGGCGCGAAAGTCACAGTGAGAAAGCAGGAGGCGAGAAAACTTGCCGACCATGCTGCCGATGTCAAGGAGCAAATTGAAGAAGACAAGGATGAACTCAAGAATAAGCAGGACAATCTTGCTGCCATGCAGTCCAAGTATGATAATTGGAAGACTCAGATAGACACCAAATAACCTGCTCCAGATTGCATATGGAAAAGCAGCACAGGAACTCCTGTGCTGCTTTTTTTTGTCTTATATCTTTATCGTCTTGCCGGTCTCATCTGACTCGAAGCATCCGTCAAGATATTCCTGGACCTTGGCGGCGGTCGCAAAATCAGGCTGGTCGTTCTTTCCTGTAATTATGCTTTTTACGAACCGGTTGTAGATGTTCGGTGTCTTCGGGGCCTTTACAGTCTTCCACTTGAACGCTGTCACGTCCTTCTTGCCGATGCAGATCTCATATTCGCCCCAGCTCTTGTCGAGATCTATGCATACCGCGCCCTTGGTTCCGAAGACGCGCAGGCGGAGGCTGTTCGCATGGCCCGTCGCCCATCTCGAGGAGTGTATTGTGCCAAGCGCGCCGTTCTTGAATTCCACCATGGCGCAGAATGAATCGTTTGCATCGAGCTTCATCCCGTTGACGGTGTCGGTGCCGATGCCCTTGTCGAACGTCTTCAGCTTGCAGTCAAGCTTCGCGATGTCGCCGCAGACAAAGGTCATGAAATCGAATATGTGCACCCCGATGTCGCCGAGATCTCCCTTGCTCCCCGCCTTCTTGCAGCAGCGCCAGAGCATTCCGGGCTTCTGGTGCCAGACGCCCCATCCGGAGCTTGAGAGCCATGACTGCAGATAGCTCGCCTCGACATGCCTCAGATCTCCTATGGCTCCGTTCCTCACCATCTGCGAAACCTTCTGCAGCGCTGAAGATGCGCGGTACGAGAAATTGACCATGTTTATAACCTTGGCCTTCTTCGCCGCGTCGACCATCTTCCATGCGTCGCCGGCGTTCGTGGCGAGCGGCTTCTCGCAGAGGACATGGATCTTCCGCTTGATTATCTCCAGGCTTGTCGGGCAATGCGCCGCGTCGATGGTGACGTTTGTAACTGCATCCGGCTTTTCCCTGTCGAGCATCTCACCTAGATCGGTGTATACGCCGGGCACGCCGTGGGTCTCCGCGAATTTCGCAGCCGCCTCCCTGCGGATGTCGCAGCATCCGACGATTTTTACCCCTTTGATCTTCAGGAATTCACGCGCATGTGCATTCGCCATTCCGCCGGTGCCTAGGACGCAGAGCCTGATCATTTTAGATCCTTTCATGTTTAAATGCAGAATATGGAGGTAGGAAGACAGAAATATAGAATACAGGAGAAGGAATGAATTTCAAACTTGAACGTCACGCCATTATATTCTTTAAGTAGGTACGCGCTTCAGCATGTACCATCTTAATGTCCGGGAAAGGGGCAGGCTAAAGCCCACCCCTGCTTAAATTCAGCTCCTGTGTCTGCGGTGGCTTGCCCAGTATCCCTGTTTGCGCTGCTGGCCTTTCTGCTGTGCGTGATGGCCGGGGGCATGGGATGCATGATGAGCCCTCGAGTGCGGATGTGACTGCTGCGAATGCTGGGGATGGGCCGGGGCTGCTACGTCGGCGCCATATTCGAAACCTTCAAGCTTCTTCTTCTCGACCTTGGTTCCAAGACGGCGCTCGATATCGCGCACCTCTGAGGCGTCTTCAGCGGAGATGAATGTTATCGCGTCGCCGGATCTTTCGGCCCGGCCGGTCCTCCCTATACGGTGGATATAGTTTGTCGCGGTGTCAGGTATGTCATAGTTGATGACGTGTGAAATACTTTCAATGTCCAGACCTCTGGCGGCTATGTCGGTGGCGACCAGGATCTTGACCTTCCCTGATCTGAAACTGTCCAGCGCGAGCTTCCTCTGGTTCTGGGACTTGTTCGCATGGATCAGTCCGACTGAATATCCGGACTTGACCAGGCTGTCCCTGAGGCGGTCCGCCCTGTGCTTCGTCCGCGTGAACACCAGTACCGACTTGTGGTCCATCTTCTTGAGCAGGGCGGCGAGAAGCGCCGTCTTCTGCATTTTCGGGACAGGATAGAAGCAGTGGTCGATCGTGTCCGCAGGAGCTTCGACTGAAGCTACGCTTATGCGTTCCGGGTTCTTCATATGATGACGGATTAGATCCATAAGCTCAGGCGCGAACGTCGCGGAGAACAGGAGCGTCTGGCGCTTTTCCGGCAGCCTGGATATGATTCTCTTGATGTCGGGAAGGAATCCCATGTCGAGCATGCGGTCCGCCTCGTCCAGCACCAGTATTTCGATGGTCTTCAGGTTGACGTATCCTCTTCCCATATGGTCCAGCATCCGCCCGGGGCAGCATACTATTATGTCTGTTCCGTCCGTTAGGGCTCGCTTCTGGTCGTTCATCCCGACTCCCCCGTACACTACGGCGGAACGGATATTTGTGTGCTTTGCAAGCGCCTTGACGACTTCACGGATCTGTTCGGCGAGTTCACGGGTGGGCGTCACTATCAGCGCCCTCGGCGAACGCGGATGTTGATTGTCCTTGAGAAGCTGGTTGAGCATTGGCAGGACGAATGCGGCTGTCTTGCCGGTGCCGGTGGCGGCTGTTCCGATGATGTCGGAACCCTTCATGCAGGAGGGGATAGCCTGGCGCTGGATGTCCGTGGGGATTTTGAAGTTGGCTTCCTCAGTCGCCTGGAAAAGCCTGTGATCGAGATTGAATTGTCTGAAATGCATTGGTTCCTTTTCTTGTTTCTGTGCCGCATCTATCGGAAAGAAAAGCGTTTAGCAAGGTTCTACCGGAAAAGAATGAAGACGTATTTGTTTAATTAAACAACTAATATACAACGGTTTTCCAAAATTGCCAGCACAGGAGGAATTCCATGCTGGCTTGTCGGGCTTTCCTGGTAATGCTTCAGTTTTTCCTCAAAAGAACGACTCCACGCTTCAATTGCAAGGGGCGCGGGCATCCCTGCCCGGCGTATTCTTGCTTTACTTATGCGCCGGCCAAGGATGGCCACGCTCCTTACCCGGGCAAGACGTACGCATTACCTTTCCTGACCGATTGTAGAAGGGAACCAGACGGTTCTTGAGCTTTCCTTGTGCCTATATGCCTTCCCGGCTTTGTCTTTAGCTGGCAGCTATTTCTTGTCGCTGATAGCGTAGAGCGCGGCCCAGGCATCCTTCAGCTCGTCCTCGCCAAGGGGCTTGAACGCCGTCGTGGACTGCACATGTTCGGTTATGTCGTCAGGTATGTCGTAGATGAATTCAGAGGGCCTCTGGATGGTCGTCTTGCCGTAGCGCATCCTGTTCCGGGTGTGCACGAGATGCACGTTCTTCCTGGCGCGGGTGAGGGCTACGTAGAAGAGCCTGCGCTCCTCTTCTGAGCTTCCTTCCATGATTGACCGTTCGTGCGGGAAGATGTTATGCTCCATCCCGGGAAGGAAGACGTACGAGAACTCAAGACCCTTGGCGGCATGCACGGTCATCATCGTGACTGCGTTCTTGTTCTTCTCCTCGTCCTCCTCGACCTTGTCGCTGTCGTCATAGAGCGCATACGCCTCCAGGAACTCGAGCAGGGTGGGGGTCGTCTCAGCGCCCCTCTCAAAGGAGGCTATTGCGTTGACCAGTTCGAATATATTGTCCCTGCGCCTTTCGGCCTCCTCCCTGTCCTTGTAGAGCTTGAGGATCCCCTCGATGAAGTTGAGATCCTTGAAATATTCCATGGCTTTTTCGGAAAGGCCGCCCGGCTCGGAGAACTGCCCGCGCCATTTCTTCAGCGTGGCATGCATGCCTTTCGCGCCGGAAGCCGCCTTGCCGCCAAGATCCTTCAGGAACTCCTCGTGTCCGATGAGTTCCGAGAACGGCGCAAACGATATGTGCTGCATCTTCTTCAGGCTCTCGATGGCCTTGTCGCCGATCCCGCGCGGCGGGACTCCGAGTATCCTGAGGAAGCTCTGGTCGTCCTTCGGGTTTACCGCAAGCTTGAGGTATGCGATGGCGTCGCGGATCTCGCGCCGTTCATAGAATGACTTCGCGCCGACAAGCCTGTACGGGATCTTCGAATCCCTCAGCGAATTCTCGAACAGCCGCGACTGGTGGTTTGAACGGTAGAGTATGCCGATGTCCTTGAAGTCAGTTCCGGGATCCGTCGCCTTCACATCGAAGATCGCCTCGGCAACGTACCTTGCCTCGTCCTCGTCGCTTTCCGCCCTCACGATCTTTATCTTCTCGCCTTCGCCGCACTTCGACCACAGCTCCTTGGCGCAGCGTTCGGTGTTCTTCGATATCACATAGTTCGCGGCCTTCAGGATGTTGTTGGTACACCTGTAGTTCTGCTCCAGCTTTATCTCCTTGGACTTCGGGAAGTGGCTGGGGAATTCCAGGATGTTCTTCATGTCCGCACCGCGCCAGCCGTAGATGCTCTGGTCGTCGTCGCCGACCACGCACAGGTTCCGCTTCTTTCCTGCGAGGAGCTTCACCAGCTGGAACTGCAGATAGTTGGTGTCCTGGTATTCATCTACGAGCAGATGCGTGTATTTCTCCTGGTAGCGCTCGAGTATGTCCGGATGATCCTGCCAGAGCCTGACCGTGAACAGGAGCAGGTCGTCGAAATCAAGCATGTTCTGGTTCTGCAGTATCTGCATGTACCGCTCGTAGACGTGCCCGACCTTCACCTCGATGTCGTTCTCCGCGATCCTGCTCACGTCCTGCGGCGACAGCATCTTGCCCTTCGCCCGGCTTATGAACGAAATGCAGACCTCGGGACTGATCTCGGACTTGTCGAATCCCGACTCGATGATCGCCTGCTTCATGACTCCGGCCTGGTCGGAATCGTCGGCTATGGTGAAGTTTGTCCCGAACCCGAGGACCTTGATGTCCTTCCTCATCACCCTGGCGCAGAAGGAATGGAAGGTCCCGAGGAATATCTTCTTCGCGTCCTCCCTGTTCACGAGCCTGTCGAGGCGTTCGCGCATTTCCTCGGCCGCCTTGTTCGTGAAAGTCATGCCAGCGATGTTCTCGGGCTTGATCCCGTGGCGGATCATGTTGGCTATGCGGTATGTGATCACGCGCGTCTTGCCGGTGCCGGCGCCGGCGAACACGAGCACGGGCCCGTCGATTATGGCCGCCGCCTTAGCCTGCTCGGGATTCAGCTGTTTCAGGAGATCTTTTGAAATGTCTGGCATGGATTGATTACGCCGATATTTTCAACGCAGAGACGCAAGGGCGCAAAGGGAAAATGTTCTTATAATAGGTGTTCAAACCAAGACCATCTTTGCGGCTCTGCGACTTTGCGTTAAAATTCCCTCGGTTTGTTAAACTGTTTTTACTGCGAAGTCGAACCCCTTGTCGGACTCCACCACTGCCGCCGCGGTCACTGGATTCTCAAGCTGCGTGAAGACGCCCTTGCTGATCACGTATTCGCATGCGGCCTCCGCGCTGCCGGCGTTGAACTTCTCGTCGCCATAGTGGCTGCACGGATATGTGTGCTCGTAGGTGGCGACATAGTACGCCTTGCCGGGCTCGAGCGCGAATTCCGCGACATGTATCGATCCTTTCTTCACTATCGCAAGCCAGCCGAGGCCGGACTTCTTTTCCACGACAGCCGAGATCCTCGGCGTGTTGTAGCTGTCCTTCTCGTAGTCCAGCGCGAGCATGCTGAGCGCCAGCGCGTCGCGCGCCGACATCCCGGACATGATCTTCTCGGTGATCGGATCGGTGTGGGACCCGTTCGTCGCGACCGCGAAGTTTCCGGCCAGCCTTATGCAGTTGTACGCGATATACGGATTCTTGTTCAGATCGTCCTCGAACCCCTTGCGCGGCATTATGGATACGGTCTCGCCCTTCAGACGCGCCTCGCGGTTCGGGAACGAACGCGATGATACTCGGTACATGGCTGTCGCCTTTCCATCAGGCGTCATGCCTATCGCCACTATTCTTCCTACGTACATATCTTTTACCTCGTTTGGTGTTTTAAATCATCTGACCCCAAATTTTAGTGGCATAAATCTATTTTGCAAGCTAGATTTATCATTTGAAACTAGTAACTCGAAACTTGTTCCTGGAAACTTGGAATAATACGAAGCGCCGGCACTTGTCCCGTCGGATGACTGGGAGCTTGCCGGCAATATCTAATTTAGCAAGGTGGCAATATGGATAAGATCATAAAGAAGGCGCGCGAGGTCCTGGACATAGAGATCGACGGGCTCAAAAGCGTTCGCGACCGCCTCGACGGCGAATTCATCGAACTCGCGAACACATGCGTGAAGATCCTCGACAACGGCGGCAAGATCGTGCTGAGCGGCGTAGGCAAGAGCGGACATGTCGGACACAAGATCGCCGCGACCCTCGCAAGCACAGGTTCCCCAGCTGTCTTCATGCACCCGGTCGAAGCCATGCACGGCGACCTCGGCATCCTCCAGAAGAACGACATCCTAATCGCCCTGAGCTACAGCGGCGAGACCGAGGAGCTGCTTGCCATCCTCCCGTCCGCGAAACGCATGTATGTCCCGATAGCGTCAATCACCGGCGAGACGGACTCCAAGCTCGCAAAGTGGAGCGACATAGTGATTGCAATGACAGTCCCCAGGGAGGCATGCCCGTTCAACCTCGCACCGACTACCACGACTACGGCGCTGATCGCCCTCGGCGACGCGCTCGCCATGACCCTGATGCATATCAGGAAATTCAAGAAGGAGCAATATGGCAGCCTGCATCCGGGCGGCGCAATCGGCAAGGCGGTGACACTCCGCGTCTGCGACATAATGCGCACCGGCGACCGCCTCGTGCTCGTATCGCCCGCAACTTCTGTCAAGGACACCCTTCTAAAGATGACAAAAGCCAGATGCGGTTCGTCAATTGTCATCGACAAGGCCGGAAAGCTCCTCGGCATCTTCACGGATGGCGATTTCAGAAGGCATGTCGAGAATGATCTGGAGGTCCTCAACAGGGCGGTGTCGGAGGTCATGACCAGGAATCCCACGTCCGTCAAGTCTACAGATATGGCGGTCGAGGTCCTGAAGATAGTGGAGAAGAAGCTCATCGACGACATAATAGTCATCGATCCGAAGGGCAAGGTCGTCGGGCTTGTCGACATCCAGGATCTGCCGGGCCTTAAACTAATGTAAGGTAGCTCTGGCAATTTGTAGCTTGAAACTGGCATGGCCAACCACAGAGTTCACATTTGTTGGAATAAATGGCTAGGATGAGATTATCAATGGACGAAAAGAAGGAGCCGATGGAACAGGTCAAGGAGGAGCTGGGCAGGACTGCCGCCCCCGCTCCGACCATGGGCGCGTCCCTTGTCAGGATCGCCTGGATAATTGCGATATTCGCATTCGTCCAGCTTCTCATATTCACATTCGTCTTCTACAAGATATTCGCGAAGCCCTTCGACACGGTTGACAGTGTGCTCAACATGAAGATGGATGTCACGCAGACATTCATCGGATATACCGAACAGCAGAAGAAGGTCCAGCATCTGCTCCTGGTGAAGACCACCAGGAACGAGACCGACAGGAAGGAATACACCTTCTCCCATCCCTGGATCATGAACGGAAAGTCCCTGAGCAGCGCCGTCATGGAGGTCAGGGCGCCTGTCACATACAACTATTTCGTTGACATGGCTGGCGCATGGAAGATTACGGTTGAAAACGGGACTGTAACAATAATCGCCCCGAAACTACAGGTAGAGGAGCCGGCTACGGACATGAGCCGCCTTGAGACGCGCATCGACAGTGGCAAGCTGATCTTCAACGAGGAGGCCAAGCTCGAGGACCTCCGGAAGCAGTTCTATCCGGATATGAAGAGGAAGGCTCTCTCTCCCGACTATCTTGATTCCATCCGCGAGGACGCCCGGCGCAGCCTTGCGGATTTCGCAAACGGCTGGATAGTCTCTGATCTCGCGAAGAAATATCCCATACAGAGCATCTCCGTCAGGTTCGAGGACGAGGACAAGCTCCCCATGCTCAAGTATGCCGTGGGCAGATACTAGCCCCTCCATGAAAAACATCGCTGAAGATTGGCTGTATTGTCTTGTTCGGATATGAAAGATAGCTGTTGGGAGTACTATGATATTGCCATATAATAAAGACAGGAAAATATTAAACACGTCCCTTTTTATAATCGGTATCTTACTCTTTGCTGGATTATTGATTTATTGTTTTCATGTCAAGGAAGATATTCTCTATAAGGAAGGTAGGTCCTTCTATGAAAAAAGTAAATTTCAAGAAGCCTATAAGTGTTTTTTGGAAGCAGCGGTACAAGGTAATGCTGGAGCTCAAACAGATTTAGGATATTTATATGAGATGGGGTTGGGTACTCGCAAAAATATTGATGAAGCTCTGTACTGGTATCATGAGGCGGCAATAAGGGGTAGTTCACGGGCAAAGTCAAATTATGCATGTTTGCTGGAGAAGCAAGACAAATATTATGAAGCCTTCACTTGGCTTGAAGAAGCTGCAAGAGAAGGATATGTCCAGGCGAAATTACGTTTAGGATGTTTGTATATTATGGGGAAAGGTGTTGACAAGAACATAAAAAAAGGTTATGAAATAATTCGTGAAGCCGCTGAAGGAGGTTCTCCTGGAGCGCAACATTTGATGGGGGTTTACAACCAGTTTGGCTTAAATATACCGGATGGTTCTGGAGTAAAAATAAATTTAGAGGAAGCAGAGAAGTGGTACAATAAGGCAATCAAGCAGAATTATATATTGTCGAAAAGTGCTCTCGCTCTTCTATGGGCTGAAAAAGGTATAAATCTTGATGAGGCCAAAAACATTGCTGAAGAAGCGGTAAGGAAGTATCCTCAGGTAGGATCCTGTTCAGATGCTTTAGGATGGGTGCTGTTTAAGCAGGGCAATTACAAAGAAGCAGTTATTCAGCTCGAAAAGGCATCTAGTCTTTCGTTGAAAGATCCCATTGTACTAGATCATCTTGCTGAAACATATCTGAAACTTCATGATGAGGACAGAGCTAAAGAACAATGGCGGAAGGCGATTGAACTTAACCCCAGTGGCAATCTGAAAGAAAAAATAAAAGCGAAGCTGGATGTATTGGAAAACGCCTCGACCAAGTGACAGAAAGAACGTCTGCCGGTGAACAGTTGGGCCTTGGGAATCGTTTGTTCCTATAGCTGAGGAAGTGGAGGCCTGCACCGCGCAGATGCGGGCTGCTATTTCACTTTTCCTGCGCGATAGTCGCTGGGGCTGATGCCGGTTGACTTCTTGAATGTGCGGGAGAAATGGAATTCGTCATGGAATCCGAGGTCGGCCGATATCGCCTTCATCGGCATCCTCGGCAGGGCCGTCAACATCGATCTGGCAAGGTTCACGCGGACTTCGCGCAGGTACTCGGACATGGTCAGCTTCATCTCCTTTTTAAATCGGAGTACGAGGTTGCGGGAGCTCATGCCCGTCTTTGCAGCAATGAGCGGGACTCTCAGTTTTTCCCTGGGGTGCGCCTCGATGAACTGCACCGCCAATTGAATTTCAGGCGACTTGCCCTGCACCTCGTCGCGCCATGAGAGCGCCAGCTCCAGCAGGATGTCATTGACGATAAAGCCGGCCTTCATCCTGTTCAGGGAATTGAGCGAACCGAGCATTACCTCGGCCTTTTCAAAGGAGCCGCGCAGGCTGCGGGCCTCATGCCCGTCCGTCTGGACCGGCATGCAGATGTATTTCCCGGATAAGCCACGCCTGTCGGGGATGCCGCCCTTCAGAAGCCTGTCTCCGGGTTTCGCCTCGAACCATATTGCGAGTTCCTCGTAGGGTTCGGGCGGGACGAGGATGTCGTGCCTGGCCCCGCCGAAGTATATGCAGACATTGTCCTTGTCCATATGGAAGTCGTAGCCGTCGCTCCTCATTATCCGTTCCCCCCTTATATGGTAGAGGATCAGGTGGCGGTTGGACATGAATATCCGCGAATGAGGGGTCTGGAACATCTCCGGGGTGTGCCTGGCGTGGACAAACTGCACCACGCGTCTGGCGTCGCTGAAATCAAGGCATGCGTAGTTCATACGGATTATTCCATTGGTTGTTTTGCTTAATAATACATGAAATTACTTTTTTATCCATTCCCAGCCGCGGCATGCAATAATATTATAATGGCGCAACCGATACATGAAACAAAGGAGTCTCCGATGATTGACATTTCCAGTTCAGGATTCTATGACAAGGTTTATGGCTGCTGGATGGGCAAGAACTGCGGCGGCACGCTCGGCACCCCGCTGGAAAAGGGCATTGGCGAGCCGGAACCTTTCGATGTCTGGTGGTATCCGCGTCTCCAGGCGGGCGGCATCCCAAATGATGATCTTGAAATGCAGCTCGTATGGCTCCGGGCCTTTGAAGAGCATGGCGTCAGCCTCAACGCCCAGCACCTCGCCCAATACTGGCTGAACCACATCGGCTACAACTGGGATGAATACGGCTGGTCGAGGATGAACCTCCGCATGGGGCTGCTCCCGCCGGTGTCCGGAAACTACAACAACTGGTTCCTCGACTGCATGGGCTGCCCCATACGTTCGGAGATCTTCGCCTGCGTTGCCCCCGGCCTGCCGCGCCTGGCCGTCCGCTACGCCTACGAGGACGCCATCGTGGACCATGCCGGCGGCGAATCCGTTTACGGCGAAATGTTCAACACCGCCATTGAGGCATCGGCATTCCTGGTGACCGACCTGAATGAGCTCCTCGACATCGGCCGTTCATACGTGCCGGACGGCACCAAGACCGCCCTGGCGATAGATGCCGCCCGCAAGGCCCGCGCCGACGGCCTGGACTGGAAGGCGGCCAGAAAGAAGGTCCTAGAGGCCACCCCCCATTACAACAGCCAGTACTCGCCTATAAACATGGGGTTCCAGACGATCGGGCTCCTGTACGGCAGGGATTTCGCAGACACCCTCTGCATAGCGGTAAACTGCGGCTACGACACCGACTGTACCGGCGCCACCGTAGGTTCCATCCTCGGCATCATCATGGGGAACAAGAAGCTGCCTGTCAAGTGGACGGAGCCCCTGGGCGACACCATCGCCACCAATGAATCATGGGGCGGCCTCCGCAACTGCTCCCTCAAACCTCTCCCCAAGACCATCCATGAGCTGACAGTCCAGACCATCGCCATGACCAAGATCATCTCCGCCAACCACACGCCTTCGGTCAAGGACCTCTACGCGGATGATTCGATCCGCGCCCTGTGGAAGCTGCCGCCGAACCGCATCACCTTCACGACGGGAACCTTCAAGGCCGGCATCGATTACCTGGACACTCCTGCAGTCCTTCCTGATTCAATCAAGCAGATTCAGACCATCATTGAAAACACTGCGCCAATTCCCCTGGAAGCCCGCTGTGCGCTCCGTGTTCCGGCAGGCTGGCCGGTTCCGGCACCTCAAAGCGTGATTGTCCCTGCGAAAGGACAAAGCACACTGGCATGGAACATCAGCATCCCTTCACCAAGCCTGCTTGAAAATTCCAACAACCTATATCTCCATATCGAGTCACCACAGCGCAGCGCCGAACTCGATGCGCCGGTCGTGCTGATCGGCGCCCGCCGGATGCGCGTCTCCAGGCCATGCACTTTGGAAAACGCCTCGCAGGCAGACATCCTCAAGCATGTGTTTGAACCTGAAAAGATGGAAGGCACCATGGTGCAGGAGGATTCCCGCGGCGGCGAATGGTTCATCCATCCCGTCCTTGGACATGATCTGGCCCTCCAGCCATATCTTCCAGCCGGACATGCGATATACGCGCAGGCCTTCTTCTACTCGCCTGTGGAACGCAAGGTGATACTGGGACTGCCGACGACAGGTTCGGTAAAGTCATGGGTCAACGGACAGCTCCTCCACAATTTCGCGGAGGTCGAACGGTTCCGCCCGCATGGACACAAGACCCAGGTCTATCTTGATGTGACGCTACGCCGCGGCTACAACGAGATCCTGGCAAAGTTCGTCCGTCCGGCGGAATCGGCGAGTTTCGATGCGCATATGATCCTGGTTGATCCAGCCGACCTGAACGCAGGCATTGTCGATCTTCCATGGACACGCTTCCCCTGGGATGCGTCACAGGCGGATGTCTGATGCGCCGCATCTGATCCGAAGTGGCTTACGAAAATATTTCCAGAGCTGCCCCTGATCCTGGACTGGAGCAGGGGTTCCATCAACCCTTGAACCGGATGATGTTCTTCCCTGGATTCAGTTTCTTTTCTATGCCGCGCCATTCGAAGACGCCTTTGACGCCTGCAGGCAGCTTCACGTTTGCTGAAAGGGAGCAACCTGGACCAATCTCAAGGGAGACAGCTATTTCACCTTTGGGATGCGGCATGGTACCGGAGACTTTCTTCAAATCTCCGGGCATGGGAGCTATCCTTACACTTCTGAATCCAGGTGCATCAGGACGAATCCCCAGGATCGTCGCATAGCAGTGGAAGAGGGGATGCGCCCCCCACGCATGGCAGTCGGATCGCGACGGTTCCGGTTCCTCGAAGGTCGTCTTGAATCCGTGCTCATCGAGCGACGACCAGAGCTTAAGGCGTTCGAAGAAGAGGGCCGGGAGATCCAATGTCTTATAGGTTTCAAACAGATAGTGTGTGAAATATATGGTCGTCCTGGAGATGTTTTCAGAGGAGGCAAGGGACTTCGCCAGCCCGGCTCCGGTGGCCTTGTCGAGGAATCCGCCGAGAAGGGCGAGACACTGGGCATGCTCGCTGAAGTGCTGATGTTTCAGATCATCGGCGAGCATGGCGCGTTTCTTGTCCCAGAAATGCTTGAGGACGGCTTTTGTGATGCGCTTCGCTGTATCCAGATCCCTTACGGCAAGCTGTTCTTCGCCAAAGGATGATTCCATTTCCGCCTTGAGCTTCAATGTCAGTGCGAAGTGCAGGTTGAGAATGGAGTTCGGCTCAAAGTCGGTCTTTGCAGGGATGCCTGCCGTCCATTGGACAGGCTCCTTTACCCAGTCGGTGAAGTTCCAGCCGTTTGGCGCGTCTATGAGACCGTCCTCCCTGATGAGCGAACGAAACGCCTCGGTCACAGCTCTTACGCCCGCCATCCTCTCCTTCACAAACGACTGGTCGTCGCGCCACATCCAGTAATCGTGCACCATGCAGACCCACCACAGCGAGAACGGAGGGATGATCTGGCAGACGCGGGATGGATAGCGGGACTGCGTGAGTCCTGAGTTTCTGCGGGACCAGTCGAACATCTGCAGGGCCTTCCTTGGAAGCCTGTCGTCGGGGGTCATCGCATATGTTGTCAGCACTTCGAGCCTGGTGTCGCCGATATACATCAGCTGTTCGTAGTAGGGGCAGTCCATGTATGTCTCGTGGCTGCACATCTGGATCGCGCGCTCCGCGATCGGGAGGAATCTGGAGATGGCAGGTTCGGAGGTGTCGAAACGTCCTTCCATCTTCATCGGATAGCCGGTGCAGCGGAGGCTGAGCTTTTCAAGGACAAGCGGAGACGGGCCGGTGGTGATTGAAACCTCCACATAGCGGCCGGCCTCCCACCAGAGCGTTGTGAACAGGCGCTTTTTACCGCCGTCCGGGAGGAACTCGTCGCCGACTCCGCCCCGGAAGAATTTGCCATCGATCTGGTCGCGGTGCCCCTTGCCGCCGCCGTCGGCCTTGAGGAAGAGGCCTTCCGCCCAGCTGAACCTGATCCTGGATCCTTTACCGCCGGAGACCAGCAGTTCAGGATAGGCGCAATAATAGTTTTCAAGATCTATGACAGCTGTCCTTGCGGTGTTCGCGGGGATCGTCAGCGCTGACTTGCCGGAAAGCCAGTTCTGCCATGCGGACGACTCCTTTGACAGCTGCCTGGTTTCGTCGACAGGATAAGGTGAGGCTGATGAGGTCAGATATCTGAGCGCGCCTGCCAGTGATGTTTCGTTCCGCATCGCAGGAAGTCCGGCCGGCATCAGCAGCCAGTGAGGGGGGATCTCGTTTTTCCAGGCGGCCGACATGGCCTGCGCGATCTTGACGGCCTCAGTCCATTTGAGATTGCCATGTCCTGTTTCCCAGCCCCAGGGATAATCCGGTCCGTTGACGCTCAGCTTCCATCCGCCGCCCCAGGCGTCGCCGTGCGGAATGAAATCAAGTCCGGGCATGATGGCGGTCTCCCATCTTGCATGTCCGGTGGAAACCTTTTCGAGCAATTCACCTTCGGAAGCGAGCATGAAGCCCGGGCGCAGGCTCATCTGCGCGAACGGGGCCTTGTCGCCGAGCCACCAGGTCTGGACGATAATCGAGTGTTCGCCTGCAGGCAGCCTGCCCTCGTATGATTCGAAGAACCAGTGCTGGGCATCGCCGCGTTCCGGACCTTCGCCGATCCTGGAGCCGTCGACATATAGCCTGTAACGGTTGTCGGCGCTCACGTGAATGCGGAGTGGCCCTGGCTTCTCCAGCTTGAATTTCAGACGGAACAATGCGACTGAGGGTGCGGACTGTGTCCGTTCAGGATGGTCGATCCACCATACGGGCCAGTCGCCCCATCTGCCCCAGGCCCAGCCCGGTTCGAACTTGGACTTGTCCATGAAAGGCTCTTTATCAGCGAGCACTCTGCGCATTAAGGTATCTGACATCTTTTCCTCTCCATTTGAAAGATTTGTTTTCCAATCGGCAAGTGGATATTTTAAGATGCAAAAAAAGATTATCAAGCATGGGATACAGATGGAAAGCACAGGTTTGCCGTCTTGTCTCCCCGGGATAGATTGGAAAAGGATTCTTTGAATCTCTGCTGCCAGTTGACAGGAGTGTCGTACATGGCATATTTCACCTTCCGTGAACTTTCATGCCATTTATTATGGAAGATACTGGGAATCTCAATGGATAAGTATAGATACGAGCCGCACCTTCATACATGCGAGGTTAGCAAATGCGCCTCAAGCTCCGGTGCGGAGTTCGCAAGGCACTTCAAGTCCCTCGGCTATGCCGGCATCTTTGTGACGGACCATTTCCTGAACGGAAATACAATGGTGCCGGAGGAACTGCCATGGCCGGACCGCGTCAATCTGTTCTGCAAAGGATACGATGAGGCTGCGGCGGAAGGCGGTCGGATCGGGCTCGATGTCTTCTTCGGATGGGAATACAGCTACGGCTGGGCGCACTTCCTGACGTACGGGCTTGGAAAGGACTGGCTCTTGTCGCATCCGGACCTCATGGGCTGGGACCTTATGAAGTATTTCGACAAGGTACACGCCGACGGCGGATTTATCGTTCATGCGCATCCTTTCAGGGAAGGTGTGGACCTGGTGCATCTGGTGCCGGGGAAGACGGACGCGGTTGAGGTTGTCAATGGAGGCCGCGCCGAGGAGTTCAACCGCCATGCCCGTGATTATGCCGTAAGCCACGGGCTTCATGCAACAGCTGGTTCGGACATCCATTCGACCAAGCAGAGGAGGCTGTGCGGGATTTCCTGCGGAGTCCGCATCAAGGATGCATATGACTACATTGCCGCTTTACGGTCCGGGAAGATTGAGATCTTCGACGAGAATGCTGCAGGCCAGTAGTTTTCGCGTCCCGTTTAGAATTCCACGATGGCGCGGAAAAGGTCTTCCTGGCTCCAGGATCTCATGGTTTCGACGCCGACAGCATTTGCGACATTGAACTCGCCGCTCACAGTCCTTCTGAGGTTGAAGAGCACGGCGCCGCATCCTAGGGCCTTGCCAATGTCGTAGCAGATCGTCCTGACGTATGTACCCTTGGAGCATTTCAGGACGAAGTCCGTGTATGGCAGATATATTTTCCTGACGTCCATGCTGTGGATGGTTATCTTCTTCGCCTCGCGTTCGACCTCCTTGCCGGCGCGCGCCAGCTCGTAGAGCCGTTTGCCGTCGATCTTCTGCGCGGACACCATCGGGGGGATCTGCTCCATCTCGCCTGCGAACTTCGCAAATTCGGCGCGGATCATCTCCTCGGTGAGGAACGAGCAGTCCTTCTCGGAGACGACTTGGCCGTCCATGTCCTGGGAGTCGGTCTCCTTGCCGAACAGTATTGTCGCCTCGTAGGTCTTGTCGGATCCGCTGAGCTGCTGGCTCATCTTCGTGGCGTGCCCGAGCACGATCACGAGCAGGCCGGTCGCCGCGGGATCGAGGGTGCCGCAGTGCCCGACCTTCTTCACGTTGAAGCGGCCGCGTATGAAGTTGACGACGTCGTGGCTCGTCCAGTCCTTCGGCTTGTCGACCAGCACGATGCCGCTGTGCGGAAATGGTTCCATCCTGTTGTTTTTCATGGCGGGTAATATAGGGCGGGTTTCCAGAAAATCACCCGTTATAATTTTTTGCTGTGCAAAAAATTATTTCTTCTCTATCACAACGAAGCGCTTGGTGCTGCCGTCGCTGACGAAGAGCAGGAGCGTGTCCTTAGTGAGGGAGAGGGCCTTGTTCGCGTCGGCGAGGCTTTTCACCCTCATCCTGTTTATCGCGAGCACCTTCATCCCTTCTTCGATTCCGGCGGATGCGGCTGGGCTGCCGTTGGCGACCTTGGAAACTTCGATGCCGTCCTTGGCTTCCGATAACTCGATCCCGAAATCCTTGGAGCTTGAAACACCTCCCTTGTCGTTTCCATCCGATGCGGAGACCTTCCTGTCATCCTGTTTTTCAGCCACGACCGTTATATCCTGCTTTTTTCCGTCGCGGATTACAGTGAACACGATCTTGTCGCCGGGCTTGTGCTTGAGCACTGCAAACTGTATATCCTTCGGCTGCACCGCAGGCTGTCCGTCTACCGCGACAATCACGTCTCCGGGTTCCATTCCCGCCTTGTCTGCGGGATTCCCTACATTCACCTCGCGGACAAGCACTCCTGATTCAGCCCCTCCATTCTTCTTCATTTCAGGGGTGAGCGGTTCCATTGCGATTCCGACCCATGGACGGACGACCTTGCCGTCCTTCATGAGCTGCTCCATGACCTCCTTCACCATGTTGCTGGGGATTGCGAACCCGAGGCCGATGTTGCCCTGGGAGTAGCCGTTGCCCGTCACGATGAAGTCGTTGACGCCGATCACGTCGCCGTCTATGTTGAGGAGAGGTCCTCCGCTGTTGCCCATGTTGATGGCGGCATCGGTCTGTATGTAGTTCTCATAGGCGTTGATTCCGACTGAACGGCCTTTCTGGCTGACGATGCCGGCGGTCATGCTGTAGTCGAAGCTGTACGGTGCGCCGATCGCTATGCTCCAGTGTCCGACCTTGACCTTGTCGGAGTCCGCGAATTTCAGCACGGGCAGCTTGTCGTCCGCCTTTATCCTGAGCAGCGCGATATCGGTTTTCGCGTCGGTTCCGACGATTTCAGCCTTGAACTCCCGGCCGTCATAGAGCTTGACTGTCACTTCGTCGCCGCCATCGGCGACATGGCAGTTGGTTATTACAAAGCCCTTCTCGTCGGCGATGAATCCAGAGCCTTTGCCTTCGATCTTCGGGGACTCCTGGTTCCTCGGACCCTTGAAGCGCCTGAACTGTTCATTGAAAAAAGGGTTCTCTCCGGGATTGGACTCGCGCGGGAGATCCTTCTTCACGTTTATGACGACTACCGCCGGGAAGGCCTTTTCCGCTACGGCGCTGAACGAGTCCTGCAGTTTCCGGGCCTCGTCCGTGCCTGCGGCAGAAGCGATTCCCGCGTATAAAGTTGCAGAAAGCAGCAAGGAAACTATAAATCCTCTTTTCATACAGACCTCCATTATGGATTGATATCTTGCCGTTGGAGCGAGTTTCATT
>CAZDNQ010000011.1:0-23447 GCA_964506605.1 uncultured Victivallis sp.
CAAATGCTATCTTGCGGTGCCCTATTTTCACGAACTTCCTGGCGATTTCCCTGAAAGCCCAGACATCATCCACGCATATCGTGTCGCAGTCATGGTCGCACACCAAGTTGCCACTGAACGCTATGCAGCGCAGCCCCTTCTCCTCCGCCAGCAAATTGAGCCTGCTGATCTCCTGTTGTCTTCCTTCAAGGACGAACAGGATCCGGCACTTCTTCTCCAGGGCTGACCTGACCACCTGCTCCTCGTTTCCCTGCCTGAGGATGAAACGGGTTATCGAGCCTCCGTTCTCATATATCCTGGAAGTCAGTATCCTTTCGAGGGACAGCAGCGGGGGATAGGTATATTTGTTCTCCTCGTCCCACTTCACGATCAGCCCGACGTTCAGGGGAAGCCTGGGATTCGCGGCCCTTGAGGAGGTCTTTGTCATGCGGGCGCTGTCACGCCAGTCTCCGACGACTACGCAGCCATGTCTGCCGTTGGACTTTATATATCCGTCCTGCTGCAGTTTTGAGAACGCCCTCTGCGCGGTCAGGGCCGACACGCTGCATGATCTTGCGAACTCGCGGATGCTGGGAAGCCTGTCTCCGGTCGCAAGCTCCCCCTTCTCTATCCGCTCCCTGCACGAATTGTATATGTCGAGATATCCCATGGGCTGATACATTTTCCCGTCCTCCACTTCTGTCCGCCGCCTAGCGGTTCCAGGTATTATTTTTTTGTATTACATCATATGTATAACATATGTATTACAATATTTCAAACGCAGTTTTGAAAATAATCGGTATTATTTTTTCCCTGATGGAGACTGGAGGGAAGATCAGCCTATTATCCGTATGACGCCGTTCGTCCCGTCGACTTCGGCGGTCATACCGTCCTTGAAGATTCCTATCGCGTTCTCGACGCCGGCGACGCAGGGAAGTCCGTATTCGCGGGCGACAAGCGCCCCGTGCTGGAGGACGCCACCGACCTCGAGGACGACCGCGCATGCGTTCACAAAGAGAGGGGTCCACCCAGGATCCGTGGCCCTCGCAACAAGTATCTCGCCTTTGAGGAACGGCTTTTCGGTCGGCGAATTCAGCACCTTTATTTTCCCGGTCGCCTTGCCGGATGATATGGCACTACCGGCTATTTCGCCTTCCTTCACGGCTTTCTTCGGCGGTCTGAGAATCAATCCTCTAGAATCAAATATCGTCGGGAGTTGTCTGACTTTCTCAAGCCTCCTTATGAAGGCGCTACTCCGCTTCGCAACTTCTGAAAGATTTATGGATTTATCCTTCAGCCCGTGGCATAGCTCATCATATGTCAGATCGAAGACCTGCTCCGGATATTCCAGCCTTCTTTCCCTGCAGAGGACTTCCGCCTCCCTTAGCATCCTCCTCCTTATGATGTCAAACGCGAGGATGATCAGATACTTGTGCATTTCCCTGTAGCCGGCATATTCCTGGGCGAATTCATATTTCTTCCTGAAAATAGCCGCACTGAAAGCTCCTTTTTTTGCACGGACCTTCTTATGCAGATATTCAAAAGCCTCCCCTCTCTCCTTCTGCTGCCTGTCGAATTTGTCTATGGGGCTTTCCCCGGCCGAGGAAATATGCATCGGGACAATCAGACGGAGCAGTTCTTCAGGCTTGTCCCTGTATCTGGGAGATGCAAGATCAAGCTCGGCGGCGCACCTGTGCCCGAATCTGCCAAGGAAACTGTTCCATTCTCTTACAAAAGGGTTTTCCGCAGAACCGCTTCTTATCAAATTTAAGAGTTCCTGTTCGGTCAGACCGTCCGGAACCTGGGCCGCCAGCCGATAAAGTTCAAAATCCATTTCAGTCGTGATATTATGCGGCAGGGCCAGTGAAAGCTTCTGCGCACGGACTGCGTCCTCTCCGGAGAACTGCGACTGCAGATCCGAAAGCATCTTTCTTGCAAGCAGCGCTATCGGAGCGCTGTATCTGGCGTTAACCTTCAGCATCCTCGCAAACATCCTGTCGCACATTTCCTCGATGCCAATATCCTTCTCCAGCAGATCGTTTGTTTCTGAAACAAGAGCACTGATCTTCCTCTGGCTCAGCTCCTGGTTCCATTTCGGAAAGAGGAAAGCCCTTAGCAGGAACGGGGCAATCTGTATAAAGGCGCCTCCGGCAAGCATCCGAAACGCCATGGCATTGAAATCCCTCTTATATTCCTTCTCGTCTACGCTTTTTATCGTCTCTGACGCCAGAGAATCCATAACGGTTATGAATGAAGCGAACTTGTCCTTGCCGAAAACCGCAAATATCTTGGAGAGGTTTATGTAAAGTCTTCCGTGGGCAGTCCATACTACTGACTTTTTCGGAATCATCCTGAACGGATGCCAGAAGAGCATCTTTCCCAGATAGTGTGGTATGCGCCCGATGATCGATGTGGCCATATTGGACATCGGCTTATAAAGCCCCTGCACGCTTATCGTCGCATCAAGATAAAGATATTTCCCTTCTCCAGGAGAAGTCATCATTTCAGGAGGTACCGGAACGAATGCCGTCACAGGACGGGCCTGCAGCAGGTAGAGCACTCCCTTTGAGAACGCCCATTCGATATCCATCGGTCTGCCGTAGATGCATTCGACTTTCCTGATCAGCTCGCAGAGCTCAATGACCTCCTTGTCTGAAAGCGTCCTTTCATTACTTTTGAAGTTGCTCTCCTCGTGAGTACCGCCGGTGAAATCAAGCCAAATCGCCTTTTCCTTCTTTCCTATCGTGTATTGAATTATCCTGAGAGCATTCTTGTCGACGACGAAAGTATCTGGAGATACCGTTCCGGAAACCACGGATTCGCCAAGTCCCCAGTTTGAGTTTATAACAGCCTGATCGAAAGAGTTGTTAAGCGGATTGATCGAGAACCCGACACCCGCCGTCTCGCTTGCTATCTGCCTCTGTACGACAACCGCGATCTTCGGTGCATGGATGTCAAAACCGTTCTCCTTCTTGTAGACAAACACCCGGTAATCCAGACACGACGCGAAAGCCCTTACCACAGCAACTTCAATTGTTTCAAAGGTGACACCGAGAACTGTCTCGTATCCGCCAGCAAAAGAAGTACCTTCAAGATCTTCCTCGGGCGAGGAGGAACGGACGGCAAACAATGAATCGTTTCCGAACACATCAATAGCAGACAGAATATCCTGTTTCTGGGTCTCAGTCAGCTTCAGGGACAACGCCTTCCCTTTCAGCTTTGCGCAGATATCCTGGAAAACTCTCGTGTCGGCCTTGAGCAGTTCAGCCCACTCCCGGGATTTGAAGATTTCATCGAAGCATGGTCTGAAAAATTCGGTGGTCAGAACAAATCCAGGCGGAACGGGCAAGCCCTGCTGGATCCCTTTGATCAGCGAAAGCCCTTTGCCTCCGACCTCGCCCAGTGAGACATTTTCCGCCCCAGGAAATTTATAGATGGTATTCAATTATATAGAATGAGGATTTTTTGACAGGATAACATGATTAACATGATAAAATATCTTAAATCGTGAAAATCCTGTAATCCTGTCAAGTTTAATTTGTCCTGATATATAATTCAGACTTTTCTATCCAATGACTTTCATGATCGTCTCTGCGGCGATGCGATGGCCTCCGGCGTCCGGATGGTTCAGGCCGTTTGCGAGCATCGCAGTGGTGTCTGCTCCGCTGTCGGAAAGCTTCTGCCATTCGGCATAGACGTCTGCCACGGACACATTGCATTCTTTCGCGACTTGCCTTGCCGCCTCTGCGTATTTCGCAAGAAGTCCGCCCGTCTGGATTGCGATGAATTTTTCCGTAAGCCCCTTGTGCTCCTCTGCGATGTTCGCATTGTCACGGGTCGGCATCCAGTTCGGGGTGAGGACGACTATGTCCGCCTTGGTCCTCGTCTGGATTGCGCGGATGATCTCTGAAAGGTTTTTCCTGTAGGAGCCGATTCCGAACTCTCCGGCGCACGCGTCGTTCAGGCAGAATCCGACGATAGCAAGATCAGGATCATGCCTTATGACGTCACGCTCCACCCGCTTGAGACCCTGCGCCGCATTTTCGCCACCCACTCCGGCGTTGATCACGCAGAACGTGCATCTCGGATATTTCTTCTCAAACAACCTCTTTAGCTGCTCGTGGTAGACGATGTCAGGCTCGATGACATTGATCTTCGTCGATCCCTCGGTGACGCTGTCGCCCAGAGCGACTATCAGCACCGGCGCCGCAGACCTGTCCTTTGATTTTTCCTCAATGCGCCTATGGAAATATTTCATGCGCAAAAGATAACTGGGGAAAGCATATAATCAAGAACACCGATCTTCATCTTTGATTATGGATTTTACTTCCAGAGGGACTTGAGCGTCCTCACTGTCTCTTCAACGAGGACATCCCCTCCTTGTGACCCGACTTCATTGCAGTAGAGGCATGCGCTGTAGCTTTCACCCTTTTCAGCAAGACGAGTCGGTAGATAGCCTCCCTTCCCGCAGAGCTGGACAGCGAACGTCTGCACGGCCGGGCTCATCGACTGGATCCTGATACCGTAGTCGGTGAAAAGCTCGAAAGTGTTTGTCGCAAGCGCGACATCCCCAATCCTTATGACATGCAATTCCATATCGATATTCTTGTTGTTTCTCTGGTCCTCATAACGGCAGATCACCTTCATACAGCGCTTTTTCCTGGAAAAGGTGGATGAATCCTCCACCAGTCTTTTGCTTTCATCCTCTGCTTTAGAAGGAGGCATCTTATCAAATTCCGCCAAGTCTTTCTTTGCCCTGAGGTATTCCATCTTCGAAATGATCCTCCTCGGAAGTTTGATATTCCTCGAGACATGCTTCAAATCCACTCTGTCCGCCAGTTCCTTGGATGCCCAGGAGTAAACATCGTCAAAAGCCGCCTTAATCCGGCTGGCTATCTCCTGTCTTGAGGAGATCCCCTTCTTTTCCAGCATGCGCTGTCCTGCCTTCTTGTTGAACATCAGGTGCGGCGACAATCCTCCAGACGGGGAACTCTGGGGAAGGATGAACAGATCCTTCCCGTACTTCCTTCTCAGTGTAATCCTGGCCTCATGCCAGAAATCCGCTGATATCTCGTTCAGGTGCTCGGTTTCCTGTGCCGTACACGCGATATTGATTATTGCACCGGTGAGCTTTTTCCTGCCGTCAAATGTAAAAAGGAAGTGGGTCGAGTGGTCGACATATCCTTCAATGCAGTCGAATTTGTCATCGGAAGTGTCTCCATACATCCTAGCATTCTTCTCAGTCTTTGTCCCGGGATCCTCCCTGTATCCTTTCCTTTTCGAAAGGTCATCGAAGTAAACCGCGCGCCTGCCATGTCCAATCGGCGCATATCCGATCCCGTATGCGATGAATCCATGCCTGCGTTTTTTCCAGGCTTCGGCCGCAGCCTCCGCAATCCTGCCGGAAAGGAATTCAGCATATTCTTCCGGGGTCATGGTTCCTTCCGGAACATTCTGGTGCCAGGTATCTCCTGAATCCGGAGCAGTATGCGTATGTGTGGCGTTGAGGATAAGATTCCCGGCAGGGAAATCCGCCGCAAGCTCTTCAAGCTTACTTCTGCTCGATTCAATAACTGAACATGGGATCGCGACCGTATCACATGAAACCCATATGAATGAGTTCCTTGTGTCATTTCCACTTGATACCGCCAATGCGGTCACCGTCACAGGATCCTTGACAGTCCTGGCTATCCTCATATGGAACTGCCCGCGCAGATTGACCGGCCTGTCGGGTGTAACATCCCTCGATGCCCAGCCTATAAGAAGTTTTTCTTTCATTTTGCTCTCCAATTTACTTTATGACTTCCTTAGGATCGATCTTTCCGATATTCTCAAAGACCTTGATGAAGGCGTCGGCAACCTTTTCCGCGACGTCCGTGTGGTTAGGCGCGCGCAATGGAGTCGTCATTCCAAAATGTGTATTGACATGCTTCACCGCCATCGGGTAATCTTCAGTCCTGTATTCTACGCCGGCGCCTGCGCCGTTGCAAGACCATGGACAGCCATGTCCATACGCGTTTTTCGCCTTGAACACGGTCATGTCGGGTAGCGCAAAGCTCTGCCAGACTCCTGCCGGAACCCCTTCAGCCTGCAACGCCTTCATCACGGCATTCCTCATAAGCTGAGGATTTCCCTTCCATCCTATGGCGTCCATGTCTATGCGGCTGGTGTAGTTGTACCAGTTGTGCATCCCGCGTTCAGGCTCATAAGGCAGGATCAGTCCTTTCACGCCCTTGAGCTTCCTGTTGAGGACTGCCGCGTTCTCATTCTGCATTTCAAGATATTTGTCGATCTTTGCTAGCTGGGCGCGCCCAAATGCCGCTACAAGATCGCTTCCCCTGTACATCCAGCCAAGTGCGTACGCATGGTAATCCCTCTTTTCAGAAGGAGTGCTCGTTTCCCCGAAGCTCCATATCTTGAGAGCGTCCTTGTAGATATCCTCATTGTTTGTCACGAACATCCCGCCCTCGCCGGAGCAGAGGCACTTGTTCTGGTTGAAGCTGAACGCGCCGCAGTCGCCCCAGTTCCCGGTCTTCTTTCCTCTGAATACAGCGCCATGTCCCTGGCAGGCATCTTCGATAACCTTCAGCTTGTGCTTCTTCGCTATTGCCATCACCTTTTCCATGTTTACGGCAAGACCGTGAAGGTGGACCACCACTATCGCCTTTGTCCTTGGAGTGATTGCCGCCTCTATTTTTTCCGTATCCATGTTAATCGTGTCGAAATCAATATCGACGAAGATCGGAATCGCGTTATGGTGCAGGATACATGTCGCACTCGAGGACCATGAGTACGATGTAACCAGCACATGATCACCAGCGCCTATCCCGCAAGCGTATATGCCCATGTGAAGTGCCGCGGTGCCGCTGTTCGTGAATATCGCATACCTGCTTCCATTCCATTTCGCATATTCCTTCTGGAACTCCTCGCAGTTCGGTCCGAACGCATGCTTGCCTCCCATCAACGACTTCAAGACAAGCTCCTTGTCCGAATCATCTACCGGAGGCCAATCCCTGATCATACCCTCCGGTATCGTCCTCTTTCCACCGAAAATCGCCAAATATTTTGCTTTCATGTCTATATTTCTCCCTTCTAAATCTTGTTTTCAGTTAATCCACAACCATCCAACAATCCATTCATCCAATCATCCTTGAATTTATAATTTTTGTCGACGTCCCTATCTTATCGCTGGTGTTCCCGGCTGTAAAGAGTAAATTATTGCTATCATATGAAGGGCATTGCGTTCCTATGGGAAAAACCTTAAAGCTCGAAGACCAGCTGCCTGTGATTCATTCGATGGGAAATCTGATATTCGATCCCATCTGGGCGATGAACGACCATGTCTCCGGGAACTGCGAGCTCCTCCACATAATCTCCGGTTCCGTCACACTCGTCATGAACCGACAAAAGACCAAGGCCGTCGCCGGAGATACTCTTCTCATTCCATGCAAGGCCAGGCACAGAGATGAATTCGACTTTGCCGAAGGGCTCAAGGTGTTCATGATCCAGTTCCGCTGGACATGCGAGAAGGATTTCTTTTCCCGTATCAGCTGCAAATCGCTTATCGGCCTTCCAAAGACCAAGAAGGAATCCATCGCCGCGCTCATCCAGCAGTTCCGCTGCGACTTCACCGAACAAAACGGACGCCATGAGTTCCCGATGAGGCTGCAGCTTTCCGAAATATTGATGAAAACGCTATGCCTTTCCGAGCAGAACAGGAAGAAGTCTTCTCTTTCCGTAGAAAGGAATGATACTGACAAGCAGCATTGCGACTGGATTGTATCCAAGGTGAAGGCATATCTGGAATCCAACTATTCGCGGCCTCTGTCGCTTGATGAGATCGCAAGGCATGTGAATGTCAGCCCTTATCACCTCTGCCACATGTTCAGCAGCGAGAACGACTTCACCATCTTCGAATACCTTACACATATAAGGATGGGCAAGGCGCGATCATTGCTTGAAGAGGGAAGACTGTCAATTTCAGAAGTCGCTTTTTCCGTAGGGTTCAACAACAGCAATTATTTTTCAAAGGTCTTCCACCGGTTTTTCGGCATTCCTCCTGCAAAGATGCACAGGAAGAGATTCCCTTTCAGGAAAGCATGACACAGCTGCCATAAAAAAAATGCCCAGGCCTGCGCCTGGGCATTTTATGATGTCTGCATCCCTGCTCTGCAGGCTACCTGTAGCTGGCCTTGAACTGGGGAATCTCCTTGAGCCTTTCGACCGCCTTCTTGAAGTCCTTCAGGCAGTTTTCGCTCTCCTGGTTGAGATTCATGTAGTTGCCCTTCGCCATGGCGTCTACGAACTTTTCAGCGCTGGCGAGTATCAGGGCGGAGTTCTTGAAATATGTCTCGTTCCCGCCTTTGAACTTGGGCTGGGGTACGTCCTTCGGCTTGAGAATCCTCTCGTAAGTGAAACGGACAATGAACTTGTTTACGGATTCGGCGGTATACATCCCGAGCGGATCCAGTCCGGCAAACGCCGGCTTCTTGATCGTTGTATTGAAGTCGTCCTGCGCGGTATAATCGTCTATCTGGCGCGCGCCGCCGGCGCTGCTCTTCTTGCCGTACAGGAAATCATAGAGCACCCTGAATTTGACCGCGATGGTAGTGCATACGACATCATTCGACTCGACACTGCTCTGTCCCCTGAAACACTTGTTCTTTCCAAGTATTTCAACCAGATAGGCCAGAAACAGCATTTCGTAGATGACCTGCTTCAAAATCTCGGAGTTGCTAGCTTTCTTAGTTGCAGCCATGTAAAATCCCTCTTTTCCCCGGCAAGGTTAAATGGTGAAAGAAAATTATTTAAATAACTGATTCCCAATATACTACGAATTTTAATATTTACAAGGGCCGATTTGAGATCAGGCGCCCATAAGCCGTTTTGCAGCGTCATTTAACTCGTAGAATGTAGGAGGTTCATAGGTCCATCCTCCAGCAAGCCTCTTCTCCTCCCTGCCAATCGCACCGTAGATATAAAATCCTATCAGCGGGGCGGCAATCCTGGCCTTGAGCCCAAATTCCGCGTAGAGTTCCTTTAGGAGCGCGTCCATGCTGCTTCTTATCTTGGCATCGTCAGCATACTTTTTCCTGATGGCCCATATGGCTCCGGCATGAATGGTCCCAAGATCCTTCGCATCACGCCTGATCCTCGTCCTGATGCGTTCGTCGGCATGGTCCTTGTGCCTCATGTATCCGTCAAAAGTCGTCCTAATCATGCGGGCAATGCTGGGCCCGTTGACATTGAAGTCGCGGTTGAAGGCGTCGATGAGGTAGCCCTCCTCCTTGCCTTTCTCTATGAACTGGTGCCTGTAGTTGAGGCGGTATTGGCCGTTGGCGTCGGACAGCGAGCATTCCGATTCGGGAAGCAGGACACCCTTCGCCTTCATTTCCTCATAGAAAGGAGTTCCCTCGGTCGGGGTGTAAAGCATGAACTGGTGGAACACGGAATTATGGGCCACCGCGTGGTCAATCACCTCGCTGATGTTCTCGGCGCTGTGGGTTTCAAGCCCTATGATTGACGATCCCAGCACCCTTATGCCGTTGTCCTGGAGGTTTTTGATCAGCCCCTTCGTATCGATGCCATGCAGCTTCTCATAATGGCTGTTCTTCCCCTCGATGCCCATCCACACCCACGAGATGCCGAGCCCGAGAAGCTCATCCATGGAATAATGCTTGAGTATCTGCGCCGAGGTGAAGATGAATATCGCCCAGGTCTTGTTGTGCTTCCGCATGAGCTCCAGCAGGCGCATCGCCCTGTTCTTGTGGAGCAGGAAATTCTCGTCGAGCGCGAAAAACGAGTTCACTCCAAGTTCCTTCTCAAGACTGTCCATCACCTCGAAAAGCTGATCCCCGGTCTCGTAGAAATGGATCGACTTCCCCTTGCCGCCGAACAGCGCGGAAGTGGAACAGAAATTGCATCCCATCGGACATCCTACCGAAGGTATGAGGATGGCGGCGGTGTCGGCAGGCTTGTTCGACAGGTTGATGCCCATTATCCTGGCGCCGAAACCTGACAGCACAGCAGGATGCTTTATGGGCGCATTTTCATCCTGCCCGAGGAATTTCCTGAACCATCGTACACCTTCGCCCTTTACAACATAGTCGGCGTCTACGCGTTCCTTGAGGTTGCCGATATTTGCGATATGGCCCCCGACGACGATTGTGGCCCCGGGCTGGATTTCCCTTGCAAGCCTGCACATCTCCTTGAGCTTCGCGAAATTCGGTATTATCGAACTTATTCCGATGATGTCATATTTCTTCGTCTTCAGCTCCTCTATGTACCTTTCCCGAGTCGGGAAGTCCAGAAGAGTGGTTGGCGCATCTATGTTCTTCTGGATCATCATCAGGCCAAACGACCTGTGGAACATCCTGAGGGACATCGCACCCTGCGTGCGGGTAACCTGGTTGTGGTAGAGCTCAATTGAATTCGACTCCATGCTTCCATAATCATCCTTCTTGGAATACGGGCCGAATACACTTGTCAGAAGTATCTTCGCATCTGTCTTCAGTCTGTGGACGGGGTGAACATCGCTCATGTTATTTTCCATAGAAAAACGCCTGCCAGGTAATATATGGTTATAAAAGCATCGGAAGATCAGGTCGGGAGGCGCATGTGCGACAAGCTCAATGATGCAATTTTGGAATATACCCACGCTTACATGAATTTCAACAACCCCGTCCAATATAGATTGAATGTTGTAGCAGGATTCGAAACCAACTGATGCTTTTTTGCCTGACAGACAGGCGCCAGGCTTCTCCCATTACTAATTGTCCCATAAATGCCTCGACGTATTTCCGCCTCTTCAAAGGAGCGCGGGTTTTCCAACCCGCGTTTCTAATTATAGGCGGGTAGGAAAACCCGCCCTCCTATATTTAGAAGTCCATTCTATTTCGAGTCTATTGGTAACAGAAATCCTTATATCTTCATTTCCATATATTGTTCGGAGCGCGGACATTCACTGCAAGGGACAGGTTCCTGCCAGGCGTCTTATGCCGCATGCTGTTTTCGTAATGCCGGGCACATTACGAAAACCTGTATTTTTTTTAACTTGGATTTGACATGTTAAAGGGAGTGCATATCTTATAGAAAAAGGAGACATAATACGTCTTATGTCTAAAAAGCAAACAGCGAATATCTGGTCCGCAAGCCGCCAGCACAAGACAGTCAAGCAGCTTGTCGTCTATGAGCTGATAGACGCCATGCTGGACGGCAGGCTGCCGGCGGACAAGCCTATGCCTCCCGAGCATGAGATGTGCAGGCGCCTGGATGTCTCCCGCGTAGCCTTCCGCGAGGCTGTAAAGCAGCTTGAGATCTTCGGATTCCTGCGCATCGACAGAGGAAACGGGACGATTGTCACAAAACCCACGTTCTCCTGCAACGAACCGATTATAGAGTTTCTTGGAAAATCCGGCTCGATAAGCCTGGAGGAGCTCCACCAGCTGAGGATGCTCATGGAGGTCGAGATCGTGAAACTCGTCGCCGTCTCACGCACCGACGCCTTGCTCTCAAAACTCCAGAAGATCCTCGACGAGATTGAAGTCAACTTCGAGATGGAAAGCTCGCACATTGATCTCGACTACGAGTTCCACAGGACAATAATCGACGCCTGTCCGAACAGGACATATCCCCTGGTGCTGAGCCCGTTCGCCGCCCAGCTCTACAAGAGCAGGATGCTCTCGTTCAAGAACATTGCGTCGGCCAGGAAGACGCTGGACATCCACAAGGCGATACTTGACGCTATCAGGAAGAAGGATCCGCAGGCGGCGGGAGATATCATGAAGAAGCACCTTGAAGACACGGCGGTGGATCTCGGGATTGGGAAAAACAGCAGGAAGAATTGAAGATCAACCACAGAGCGCTCAGAGCTTATGATGCAACTTTGTAAAATTAATGAACGGCTCGGACAAGCCTCGCCTTCCATTTCCGAAAAGGGAATTATGATGGAGGGTTTTGCTTGTCAAAACCGCAATTTTCCAAAGCTCAAGTGCTTTTTTCTCTGAGACCTCTGTGGTTGAATAAAAAAATAAAAAATACAGGAGGATATAATGCTTGCAGCAGTACTGAAGGATTTCAACAATCTGGTTCTCGAAGACGTTCCGATGCCGAAACCCGAAGCCGACGAAGTCGTTGTCAAGGTCAAGGCGTGCGGTATCTGCGCCACCGACTACAAGGCCATCAAGGGGATCCGCAGGAACGTCAAATTCCCCTGCATCGTCGGACACGAGCCATCAGGAATAGTGTCAGAGGCCGGTTCCGCTGTCAAGGATTTCAAGAAGGGAGATGAAGTCATCATCATGCCCATGGCTCCGTGCGGTCTTTGCGAAATGTGCAGGACCGGACTACATCATTATTGTACAAAGGCAATATGTACCGGCGGAGATGGCATTGACGATGTGAGGGACGGTTCATTTGCAGAATATACCAAGACAAAAGTGACCGCCGTCTTCCACAAGCCCAAGAACATTTCATTTGAAGCCGCCTCTCTTACCGAGCCGCTTTCCGGTGCATGGAAGGGGGTCATCCAGTACAGCGAGATGAAGGTCGGCGACGACGTGGTCATTATCGGCGTCGGCGGAATCGGACTCCTCTGCATGATGGTTGCGAAGGCCGCAGGAGCCGGCAGGCTCATCGCCATCGATTCCAGCGCCTATGCCAGGAAAAATGCCATTGACCTTGGTGCGACACACGCGATAGATCCCAAGAACGCCCTGGAGGAAGTCAGGAAGATAATCCCGAAGGGACCGGATCTGGTGGTCGAGGCCGCCGGTCCGATCCAGGCCGTTGAACTAGCAAGGGATCTCCGCAGGCGCGGAACAAAATGGAACATCTTCGGAATCACAACCCATGAGAAATTCGAACTCGACGGCGGACTCACCCATTTCATGGAAGGACGCATGGACGCCAGCTTCGGATGCAACCCGATGTCGATGCAGAACGCAATAAGGCTGATGGAGCGCGGCGTTGTCGATCCGAGCAGGATCATATCGCACAAATTCCCTCTCAAGGACATCCACAAGGCGATGGATGTAATGGGCCAGCCCGAGAGGAACAAGGTGTTGATTCTGCCTTGACGCAGCTATGTTGCAATCAAATTGAATTATGACGGCGAAGCCGTCCCCGGAGTGCGCAGACCCGTCGTCGCCAAGGCTATGCCGGGCACGCAAAGTCTGCACTAGCGGTGACTATGTCACCGCACTCCCTGGAATGCTATCGCATTCGTAAGGAAGACATGTAGATAAATAAGAAATCGAAGGATGTATTATGAAAGTTATACTCAACACCGCAAAAGGAGTATTGAAGCTGTCCGAGCTTCCGAAGCCGGCTCCAAAGGCCGGTGAGGTCCTCATACGCACATCCGCCTGCGGGATCTGCGCCTCGGATCTGGAGATGATCGATGGATGGGACAGGGGCAAATATCCGCAGATCCTCGGACATGAATGGTCCGGCGTGGTCGAAGAATGCGGACCTGGCTCCGACAAATCCCTTCTTGGAAAGGCATGCGTCGCGGAGAACGTGCTGAAATCCGGCGGCGAGGTAGGTTTCGAATTTCCGGGAGGATACGGACAGTTTTTCGTGACCGAGGCCGACAAGATCATTGTCCTGCCAAAAGGGTTCGACCTGGAGATCGCGTCTCTGATCGAGCCGCTGGCGGTCGCCGTCAGGGGAATGAAAAGGCTGAATCCGTCGAAGGATCCCGCCCTTATAATAGGGGACGGGCCCATCGGTCTTCTCATGCTGATGCTTATGAAGCGGCATGGGGTGAAGGACGTCACGCTGGTCGGCGGACGCGAGCCAAGGCTGAAGCTTGCGCTGGAACTCGGCGCCGCGAGGACGCTCAACTACCATGAGGCCGGGAAGTCCCTGCCGGAATATGTTGCGGAAAATGGCGTCAAGCCTTTGTCGACGATAATCGAGGCTGCGAAATCCGCAGATGCAATCCCTCTTGCGTCCAAACTCGGAGCGAACGGCGCGAAGATCCTCCTGATCGGCAACTATGTTGAAGTCCGTTCGGAAGTCATCCTCCAGGAATTCCTGCACAAGGAGTTCGTCCTTCTTGGCAGCAACGCCAGCGCAGGCGCCTGGGAGGAGGCTGTAAAAATCGCCGCCGAAGGGAAACTTCCGCTCAGGAAGATCATAAGCGGAGTCTACAAGGCCACTGATTTTGAGAAGGCTATGGACGATGCCAGGAACAACAGAAGTTCATTGAAGATACTATTAAAATGGGAATAAGGAGACAACAGATGCGCAAGATTGCGTTCATAGGTGGAGGAAGCGCCAAGTTCATACGGGAGCTGCTTGTGGATCTCTTCAGTTTCGAAGAACTGCAGGAGTCCCTGATAACTCTCATGGACATCGACAAGGCAAGGCTTGAACTGTCGAGAAAGCTTCTTGAGAAGATGATCAGGGACCGCAAGCTTCCTGCAAGGGTTGAGGCGACGACCAACCAGCGTGCCGCTGTAAAGGATGCGGACTACATAATCATATCCATAATGGTCGGCGGATACGACTGCTACAGGGCGGATGTGGAGATTCCGAAGAAATATGGGATCTACCAGACCGTGAGCGACACCACCGGACCCGGCGGGATCATGAGGATCCTCCGTACGGCTCCGGTGCTCAGGAAACTTGCCGAGGATGTGAAGGAGCTCGCCCCTAAAGCCTGGATACTGAACTATTCCAATCCCATGACGATGAACACCAGGGTGCTTGTCCAGTCGGGGCACACCAGGATCGTCGGACTATGCCACAGCATACAGGGCTCCATAGGCTGGTGCCTGTCGAAATGGCTCGGAGTCAGGCCCGAGGAGATAGACTATTTCGCGGCCGGCATCAA
Source organism: uncultured Victivallis sp. (assembly GCA_964506605.1). Classification (GTDB taxonomy): domain Bacteria; phylum Verrucomicrobiota; class Lentisphaeria; order Victivallales; family GWF2-50-93; genus GWF2-50-93. The sequence goes on from CAZDNQ010000011.1 coordinate 14,819, forward strand.
CCACAGGAACTTCTACTTGAAACTGGAGCACAAGGGGCGTGATCTTTATCCCGATCTCCTGGCCGCCGCTGAAAGGATTGTAAAGCAGAATCCGGTGGAGAAGCCGCGCTTTGAACTTATAAGATATCTCGGATATTTCCCCGCCGAAGGCCCGCTGCACCAGCCGGAATACTACCAGTGGTTCCTCAAGGACAAAAAAGCGGCCGTCCATTATGCGGCAGATGTCGGAGGCGGATACAGGATCGACTCGGAGAACTTCAAGAGGAGGAGCGAGGAGATCAGGAAGCAGATCGCCGGGACTCTCCCGATCAAGTACGACCGCAGCTGTGAATACGGCGTGAGGATAATTCATTCGATCGAAACCGGCGTGGAACTGAAAGTTTACGGGAATGTCCTTAACAACGGACTAATCTCTAACCTCCCGGGAAATGCGATCGTCGAGGTTCCGTGCCTTGTCGACAGGAACGGAGTGACACCCTGCGCTGCCGGAAGGATCCCTCCGCAACTCGCCGCTGTAATGACCCCACACATCTATCTGGACGAGATGGCCGTCGAAGCCGTGCTGACAAAGAACAGGACCCTCCTGCGCCAGGCGATGCAGGCCGATCCGCTCACCGGCGCGGTGCTCACGCTTCCGGAAATTGAAAAGATGTTCAACGAACTCTTCAACGCCAACAAGGCATACCACGGAGGTAAGTGGAACTGAAACAGAGTCATCCCATAGTGGGGCTTGACCTAATATTCACTCCTTGCCATGGGATACCGTCTTCCAGAAGCAATAAACGGACTGCTTTTACATGCCGTTTCAAGTTGCTTATGCTGATAGAAACTTGACTTTCAGTCCCTGTTGTGGTTAGTTTATTGTTGTTTATGCACAAATCATCATATGTCTTATATACATATGCTGACAGAGTTGAGGCTAAGCGGGGGAAATAGCACTGTGACAGTCTGTCTCCAGCACCCCGTTTTCACCCACCTATGACAAACAGCATAATAAGAAGTTAGGAGATAATTATGATAATATCACCTGTAACAATATTGATTTTGATTGTTTTAATATTCATTCCATGCTTATGGCTGTATGGCGAATTTAAGAACAATCGAAAAGCGAGAATAATTGCATTTACGTGCATGGTTATTTTATTAATAGTTTTAGCGTTTGCAAATATCTCAATGGCTGTTTGTTCATTTTATAGTCATATGCACTATTCAGCGAGTATATTAAAAATAGAAAAACTGCTGAACGAGGGAAAGACAGCAGAGGTGCTAAATGCTATTGAATTCTTCAAGAAAAACACACCTGTGCCAAGTGCTTTCAATTTAGGCACCAGTGTTTATCTACGAAAAGCACTAGATGAAGAAACAAACAAATCCGAACGAAAAGATTCATCCAACCTGGCTTCACCAGGCATATGATCACGGAACGTTCGGTAACCCAACCATCCATCAATCCAGTCATCCAATTATCCATAGGACGGCAGTGGAACTGAAAGGGAGAATTCATGTATCTTGGCATCGACATTGGGACCAGCAAGACCGCCGCAGTGATCACTGATGGCGGGCAGAGGCTCCTGGCGTCGCATTCAGGGCCGAGCAGCGCAAAAGCAAAGTCTTCTGCCGGACGCTCGGAACAGTCTTCGCTTATTCTCCTGGATTCTGCGATGTCCGCAGTAAGGAGGCTCCCCTCCTCCCTCAGGAAAAAAGTGAAGGCTGTCGGCGTCACCGGCCAGATGCACGGGGTTGTCGTCCTGGACGGAAACGGCGATCCCGTTTCAAATCTAATAAACTGGCAGGACCAGCGCTGCCTTGAGGACAAGGATTTCCTTCCCTGGCTGAATGACAGGACGGGCTTCCGTCTGAGCACAGGTTTCGGTTCGGCAACCCTTTCATGGATGGTGAAGAACAGGAAGCTGCCAAGGGGATCTGCATCAGCCTGCTCGATACTTGATCTGCTTGTCATGCGACTCTGCGGCCTCCAAAGGCCTGTCACCGATCCGTCGGGCGCGGCGAGCTGGGGCCTGTTCGACATCCGGAAAACGAAGTGGAACATGGAGGCTGTCAGGTCTGCAGGAATCCCCGCCGAGCTGATGCCCAAGATCCTCGATTTCAAAAGCGTGGCCGGAACAATGTCGGACAAATCCTCGAAGATGCTCGGTCTTCCCGCAGGCATACCTGTCCTTGTCCCGATCGGCGACAACCAGGCGTCACTGCTGGTTACGCTGGATGATCCGGAAAGACAGGTTGCGCTCACGCTTGGAACAGGCGGACAGGTCTCTGTGATCCTGCCGTCATCATACAAGCCCGGAAGGATGGCAGGTATTTCATCCTTTGAATACCGCCCGTTCCCGGGGAACCGCTATGCCGCCGTCGCATCGAGCCTCTGCGGAGGTTCCGCATGGAACATCCTCGCGGAAACGGTCCATTCGATTTTAAAGGACTTCAGATGCAAGGATGTCGGCAAGGAAGACATCTTCCTGAAATTGAATTCTCTTGGGGCAAAGACCGGGAACTGCGGGCTTGCCGTCAAGCCGAACTTCCTCGGTGAACGCCACGATCCATCTCTTACAGGATGGATAACAGGCATCGGCCCGGAAAATCTCCGCCTCGGCGGCCTCTCCGCCGCATTTGCCGATGGCATAACTACGAATCTCAGGGACATGCTGCCATCAAACTTCTATAAGGGACGGCAGACAATTGTCGGAAGCGGCAATGCCCTGCGCAAAAACCCCCTCCTGCGCAAATCCACCGAGAAGATCTTCGGTATGCGCCTGCTTCTTCCTGACTACAAGGAAGAGGCCGCCTGCGGCGCCGCAATGCACGCTTCCTCTGTCCGATGATCACATTAAGGAATATAAGAAAAGATTTACATTGACATTTAATATAACTATATTATAGTATCTGTCAATGAAATCATCTGATGTAAAAAACATTGAGAAATGGGCTTCTGAGCTGGACGGGGTGATAACCTTGCCGGATCTGAAGGTTATTTTCGGCGGACAAAGCGAAGCCGCGCTCTTCAAGAAGCTCGAGGCCGCCATAGAGGACAAGGTTCTGCTGAAGATAAAGCGCGGAATTTACGCCCTGCCGGGAACCTCCCTGGAAATCATAAGCTCACGGATAAATCCGGATTCATATATCTCGACAGGGACGGTCCTGGCATCAAAGGCCATGATTGGTTCCGTTCCGGGGCGCAAAATCCAGGCGGTTAAAATCGGAAGGCCGAGGATCTTCAAATTTGAAACAGGCGTAATCGAGCACCTCAGCATAAGTCCGGGCCTCTTTTTCGGATTTGAATCTGTCAACGGGATCAGATACGCCACTCCTGAAAAGGCTTTCCTCGATGTCTGCTATTTCTATTTCAAAGGAAGGAGATTCTCATTCGATCCGGAAAGCGATGTAGACACGACCGGCTTAAATACAGGTGCAATATCTGCCTATCTTAAAAAATATGATGTGCGCTTTGTTTCTTTCTTCAGGAGGATATGGAAAATATGATGAAACAAGAAGAGATGCTGGCAAGGGTGATGGACCTGTTTGCGAGAAAGTTCGACAGGAGGGCCGTACTACGCGGGGGGATGGGGCTGAGAATCCTCGGATGCGAACGCATGACGAATGATCTGGACTACGTATTCATCCCCTATATGTCGAAGAAGGATATTGTCGGAGATATCATTTCCGCGCTCGGGGAGTTGGAAGGCGCGAAAATCGGATATTCATTGAACTCAAAGTGCCTGCGCGTCATACTTGATATGGACGGCACCACCATCCAGATTGAAGCAAAAGTCGCCATGGATGTGCCAGTTCAGGTTGTATCAAACAAGGAACTGGCTTTGAAATTCAATTTACAGCCGCGCCTGATACCTGTTGTTGAATATTCAGTCGCCCTTGCAAACAAGCTTGCAGCATGGAACGAACGGCGGCTGATACGCGATGTCTATGATATCTGGTTCTATCTCACCATGGGATTGAAGCCTGATATCAAAACATTGGAAGATCGTCTCAAAAAGCCGTCTTATTCGAAACTCGTACTTAAAAATGATTACTTCAAAGGGGCTGGCGTCGGCGAGTTCTATGATTTCCTCAGGATGAAGATCCAGGACCTGACAGACAAAGACATTGAAGATTCATTGGGAGATTACCTCAGGAAAGAGGATATTGCCGGGCTTTCCTTGAAGTTCAGGGCTGAACTTGCCAAGCTGAAATAAAGAAGCCCTCTGGTGATTTTTCCCGTAGGCCGTATATAATATGTTTCTTCTGAAAATATAAACCATAGGATTCGCATATGCACAAGCTGGACCTGGACAGGATACTCAAGAAAGTAAAAGATGCACGCATCGGCATTGTCGGGGATTTCTGCCTCGACGTCTACTGGAACATCGACAAGGACAAGTCTGAGATCTCCGTGGAGACCAAGCTCCCCACCAAGCCTGTCAAGTCCCAGCTCTACAGCCTCGGCGGAGCCGGAAATGTCGCCAACAACCTCAAGGCCATGGGTGTCAAGGATGTCATGGTGTTCGGCGTCACCGGACACGATCCCTTCGGACAGCAGATGAGATCCCTGATGAAGTCCCTCGGCATCTCCCACGGCAGCCTCCTCGAACAGGAGGACAACTGGAACACGCACGTCTATATCAAGCCCATTGAAAACGGCGTGGAATTGAACAGGATCGACTTCGGAAACTACAACAGGCTGTCCGACGAGACCGCCGGAAAGCTCATTGCGGATCTCGCAAAACAGATCAGGAAGCTGGACGCCCTGATCATCAACCAGCAGGTCTCCGACGGCCTCCATCGCTCAAAAACCCTGCAGAAAGGCCTCCAGAAGCTCATCTCCGACAACAGGAGCAAGCTCTTCTTCCTAGACAGCCGGAGCTGCAGCGATCTCTACCAAGGCACGATCAGGAAGCTCAACGCATATGAAGCCTCAAAGCTCTGCGGAATGAACTTCGAACTCGACCACGTCATCTCGGAGAATGATGCGAAATCCGCAGGACTCAAGCTCGCCGGAAAATGGAAGAAGCCGGTGGTCGTAACCAGGGGCGACAGGGGCTGCCTGGTCATCGAAGGAAGCAATGTAAATGTAGTTCCTGGACTCCACATCATTGAAAAGACCGATCCTGTCGGCGCCGGTGACAGCATGCTCGCAGGACTTTCCGCCGCTATGGCCGCTGGCGAAAATCCCGTCGCCGCCGCGAACTTCGGAAACTTCGTCGCAGGCGTCACAGTCCAGAAGCTCTACCAGACAGGCACCGCCTCGCCTGCCGAGATAAAGAAGATCGGAACTGACACCGACTACATCTTCACTCCTGAGAAGGCCGATGACATCCGTTCGGCGAAGTATTACAGGAATTCGGAAATTGAAATTGTCCGAGAACCCATATGCATCGATAAGATATCCCATGCGATATTCGACCATGACGGCACGATCTCCGTCCTCCGCGAAGGATGGGAGAGGATCATGGAACCGATGATGATGAAGGCCATCCTCGGCCCTGTTTACGCAAAAGCCGACGAATCCACCTATCACATGGTGCTGAACCGGGTCCGTAAGTTCATCGACAGCACCACCGGCGTGCAGACTCTCGTGCAGATGCAGGGCCTGGTCAAACTTGTGAAGGAATTCGGGTATGTACCGGAAAAGGAGGTCCTCGACGAGTTCGGATACAAGGACATCTACAACGCAGCTCTCTTAGATCTTGTCAAAGGCAGGGTCGTCAAGCTGAAGCGCGGCGAACTCAACATCGATGATTTTGCGATCAAAGGAGTTGTTCCATTCCTCAATAAGCTCCACTCTTCAGGAGTCAAGCTCTACATGGCGAGCGGTTCAGATGAGAATGACGTGATTGAAGAGGCGAAGGCGCTCGGATACGCCAATCTTTTCGAAGACAGGATCTACGGCGCTGTCGGCGATGTGACAAAGGAAGCCAAGAAGATCGTGATGGACAGGATAGTCAGGGACATCGGTCCGAAAAACGCGAAGCAGATTGTGGCGTTCGGCGACGGCCCCGTGGAGATCCGCGAGATCAACAAGCGCGGCGGACTGGCGATCGGGATCGCGAGCGACGAGGTCCGCAGGTTCGGCCTCAACCAGCAGAAGCGCAGCCGCCTGATCCGCGCAGGCGCGGACATCATCATCCCGGACTATTCGCAGGCGGAACTTTTGTACGAAATACTAAAGGTAAAATCATTATAAGCAGGCGGGTTTCATTGCCCCGTCGAATGACTGGGGTAACCCGCCAACTGTCGGGATGAATCCCGACATACTTTAAAGAAAGCGAGTTGCACATCATGCCATTTCCACAGATAGCCAGGGACAATCTCAAGATCAAATCCTTGAAGGACCGCTACAGCAAGGTCAACATCGAGCGCGACCATCTCACTGTCGGTTCAAAGGTGCGGAAGTTCACCGGTGCCGAGGTGAAACTGCTCAAGGATACCGCCGACCGCATCAGGAAGGCGAGGAAGAACAGGAAGTCCGTGATGCTCACGTTCGGGGCGCATTCCATAAAGAACGGACTTGGCCCGGTACTCATCAAGTTCATCGAGGAAGGATGGGTGACTCACCTCGCCACAAACGGCGCCGGCATAATCCATGACTGGGAATTCTCCTACCACGGCAACACCAGCGAGGATGTCGGCGGGAATGTCAAAAAAGGCGAGTTCGGCATCTGGCAGGAGACTGGATTCTACATCAACCTCGCAATAGTCGTCGGCGCATACAACGGGCTCGGATACGGCGAGTCGGTCGGTTCCATGATCCAGGACGAGCGCCTTGTCATTCCTTCCAAGAAGGAACTCTTGACAGCTATCAAAAACACAAAGAATCTGGAAAAGTCAGCCGCAGCGGCTGACTTGCTCTATACTGTCAATAAATTTTCATTGAAGCCGGGCGAAATGAAAATTCCGCATCCCTATAAGAAATACAGCGTCCAGGCGGCTGCGTACAGGATGGGAGTCTCTTTCACCGGACATCCGATGTTCGGGCATGACATCATATACAACCATCCTATGAACCATGGTGCGGCCATAGGTCGTACAGCCCTCCGCGATTTCCTTGTTTTCGCAAACCAGGTCAGCAACCTTGACGGGGGAGTCTATCTTTCCGTCGGTTCCGCCGTGATGTCGCCGATGATCTTTGAGAAGTCGCTCTCGATGTCGCAAAACCTTTTCATCCAGAAGAAAAAGCATATCGACAATCATTTCATGCTTGTAGTTGATCTTGCAAAAAGCACCTGGGACTGGAGCAAGGCCGGCGAACCGCCGATGGACAATCCGGCATACTACCTGCGCTACTGCAAGACCTTCAGCCGAATGGGCGGAACCATGCGATACCTCTCCGCCGACAACCGCGATTTCCTGATTAACCTATATAATGAATTGAACAGGAAATAGAGAAAATGAAAAGGAACATTATTCGCAAGAAGATAAGGGGTTTGTTCAAGACTCAAAACCTGGGAATACTGGCCACACTTGGAAGGACCTACCCATATCAGAGCATCGTGGCTTTTGCGGCCAGTTCCAATTCAAAGAGCATCATATTCACAACCAGCCGCAAGACCTCAAAATACAGGAATCTGAAAAACTCCGCCAGGGTTTCCATGTTTATCGACAACCGGACCAACAGGGAAGAAGATTTTAAGGATGCAATTGGTCTTACCGCTCTTGGAAACGCAAATGAACTTCAGGGTTTGCAACGCAAGAAGGCAATGTCGCATTTCATCAGGCGCCATCCCGGACTTAAGGTATTCGTATCCTCTCCGGACTGCTCAATATTCATTGTCAGAGTAAAAGTCTATTGCCTGGTAATGCACTTCCAGAAGGTCATAAAAGAACGCCCGGAAACTTGGAAGTAGGGTATAAACTGCCACCTTCTTATAAAGATGTTGCTTTCTCCATTGCGCAAACTATTTAATCAGATTTCCTAATTTGGACGCTGTCTGCGTATATCCAAGGAATCAGGGTTCGGGTTAAATGAAGAAATGGGATTCAGTCTAACAAATCTATCAGCAGCTTGATGTTGAGAACGGTCACTATGATGCCAATCGCGTAGAGGATTGTCTTGCCGAGCGTGTCGTTCCTGTATCTTCCCATGACCTTGTCCGACGAAGTGAGATATATGAGGGTGAAAATCGTTATCGGCAGCTGTATGCCGAGGAGCATCTGCGAATAGATCAGCCCCTTGAACGGGTCCGAGATGAAGAATATCGCGATTGTCCCTCCAACAAGTGTGATTCCGGCGCCCAGCCTAGAATGCTTGTCCGCAATGTCGTAGGGCTCGTTGAAAATTCCTGCAAAGATTGACGCGCCTGCGATACCAGCAGTAAGGGAGGAGGCAAGTCCCGCAAGCAGGAGCGCGAATGCAAAGACTACGGCGGAGGCGGTCCCGAGAAGCGGTTCCAGGGTCTTTGTCGCCTGTTCAAGTTCGGTCACCTGGATTGAATTGGTGAAGAACACTGCGGCAGCGATCACGATCATTGCGCTGTTGATGGCCCAGCCGACGCCCATGGAGAAGAGGGTGTCCAGGAACTCGTATTTGAGCTTGCCTCTTATAAAATCGGAATTCTCGTTCTGCCACTGGCGGCTCTGGATGATCTCGGAGTGGAGGAAGAGGTTGTGCGGCATGACGACC